>PGYM01000002.1:166110-466110 GCA_002839675.1 Methanomicrobiales archaeon HGW-Methanomicrobiales-1
CGGCGCTGAAGGGGCTATTCCGTTCATCGAGAACCTCAACGATGCAGCTATCAAGCGCTTCCAGGAACAGACGGAAATCGTCAACATCATGGAAAGCGAAGACCTCAACGCAATCAAGGCGAAGATCAACGAACTCAAGGCCCGGGACCCGGGTGCGTTCGCTGGCGACGCCATTGTCGTAGAAGTCAAGGAAGCAGCAGGCGGACAGGAAGTTGGCGCTGCAAGTGCAAACCCCCAGTTCCTCGAAATCGAGAAGAGACTCGACAAGATCGAGAAGAAGATCGAGTTCGTGGATGCAGAGGTTGCGCAGCGTGTTGGAAGAAAAATCGGACGGGATATCGGCATACTGTACGGCCTAATGGCAGGCGTTATCGTATTTATCATGCTGCTGTTCCTGTACCAGAAATTAATGGCATTGGTATAACGGAGGTGTAAACGAATATGTTCAGATTTGAAAAAGAACAGAGTGTCTGGGACTTTAACGGCACCAAGATTGGTGGACAGCCCGGAGAGTACCCAACCGTATTGGGTGCCTCAATTTTCTACAACAAGCACGAGTGCGTGCTTGATGACCACAAGGGAACGATCGACAAGGCAAAGGCAGAAGCCCTCTGGAACCGCTGTCAGGTCCTGTCAGACCTGACCGGAGTTCCACACTTCATCCAGATCATCGCGGAGTACGGCGAAGCCTTTGAGAGCTACTTCAACTGGTTCGACAGCATCGACAACAAGACCGCATTCCTGATGGACTCATCAGTACCAGCAGCACTTGCCCATGCATGCAAGTATGTTACTGAAGTCGGCCTTGCTAACCGTGCGATCTACAACTCGATCAACGGTTCAATCCTGCCCGAGAGCATCGAAGCACTCAAGAACAGTGACGTCGATGCAGCCATTGTGCTCGCATTCAACCCTGCAGACCCGTCAGTAGCGGGAAGGGAGAAGGTGCTCGTAGAGGGTGGCGTTGCAGGACAGACAAAGGGTATGCTCGAGATCGCAGAGTACTGCGGTATCAAGCGCCCGATTCTCGACACTGCAGCAACCCCGCTCGGCCTCGGCAGCGGCGGCTCATACCGTGAGATCCTTGCATGCAAGGCAATCCACGGGTACCCGACCGGTGGTGCATACCACAACATGACCGTTTCCTGGACCTGGCTCAAGCGCTGGAAGGGGACGAGCAAGACCCCCTCGGTACTCGCAGCAGGATACGAAGGTAAGGATGTTCTGCTCAAGCAGATGTCCCACCACTACCTCGGCGGTATTGAAGGCATCAAGCAGGCAGCATGGTCAGCCCCCGATATCGGCTGCAACATGATTGCTAGCACCCTCGGTGCAGACCTTATCATGTACGGTCCGATCGAGAATGTCGAAGCAATGATCACGGCACAGGCATACACGGACATCACTGTCCTTGAAGCAACCCGTCAGCTCGGCATTGAGTGCAAATCAGATAGCCACCCCATCTTTAAACTCATTTAATTTTTTTTTCAAGGTCCGCGTTAGCGGGATTATTCACAAACGAGAAGATTCATTCTGAAATCTCCAACCGGATTGCGGTGCATTTTTCTCCGAACAATCTGCCAATTGCAGCGCCCCTGATTAAAGACCACCACTTTCTATCAAAATGGGATCACCCTCCTGATAGTCGTACATGAATAAATGAATCCAACACTGCGAGAATGTTCCGGTGACTGAAAATGGATAAAAAAAGATATCATCCGGTTAAAAAAATTAAATTTTTGTTGCCCCCTGGGGGAAATTTACGATTAAAAGGCACTCGTCCGCTTCTTTTATTCTCCCAAGATTGCGGAGAGCAATTGCCTTGTTATAGTATACGAAAGAATTGATGGAGTTGAGATCGAGTGCTTTATCAAAGAATACGAGGGATTCTTCGTTTTTACCCAGCTCCCGCAGCGCAATACCTTTTGCCGTCGCTGCCCGGATATTGTTCGGGCTTGATTCAAGTATTTTGTCGAAGCAGACTATCGCTTCCTTATACCGCCCCAGTTCGTTTAATGCATACCCTTTGTTGCTCAGCGCAAAGGTGTAATCCGGATCAAGGGCCAGCGCCAGATCAAAGCACTCGATCGCATCACTATACCGGTGAATCTTCCTCAGGGCATATCCTTTCTCGAACCAGAGGGTGATGAGTTTTGGGTTTATCTTGAGGGCTGCATCGTAAGCCGCGATTGCATCGTTGTGCCGCCCGAGATAATAATAGACATTCCCTTTTTCCTCAAGAGCCGTGGTATTCCTGCGGTCCAGTTCAAGGACACGGTCATAGTGGGTAATTGCATCATCATACCGGCCGATCTTCTTGAGATGATGTGCCTTTTCCAGCAATGCGGTAACGTCCATACCAATCAGTATACCATTCACACGATAATACCTTGCGGTAAAAAAGAAGGAATTAATCCCTGTACAGGATGACAGCACCCGCACACGAGAGCAAGGCAAGGAATACGGTTGCTGGTGGCAGGGATGATTTTGTCGTTGGAAGGGGAGTTGCCGGAGCTGCCGTTAGCAGGGTTGTCACCGGTTCCGGGGGAGATGTTGGTGCAGGAGTCGGGGAAGGTATGATGAGTATCGGCACCAGGGTCGAAGCATGCATCTCGGGGTTGAGCGTATACGAAGTCCCGGTGCTGATCGATACTCTGGATGCCTTGTTGGTATCTTTTAAGTAGACTTCAAGAGTCTTGTAGGTATTCGACCCGCCCAAATGGGCCTTGTCCACCGGCTCGGGGGTGACGTAAACCAGGTACGTTCCGGCCTTGATCTCATTCTCGATACGTGAGGTATCCCAGCGGAAGGTCCACTCCTGATTGCTGTCCAGGTCGATCTGCGTAAACATTCCCTTGTCAGCCCGCTGGCTCACATCAGTCAGGGTAACCCCGTTCTCCGGCAGGCCCGGACCGGTCATGAAGAGGTACACGCTGCTGCCCGAGTAGGACACCCCGTGGAGGGTCAGGGTATCTCCCAGTTCTGCTGTGATAGAGGCATCAGCCCCGGTGACAGGAAGGATCATGAATGCAGCAAGAAGGCAGACGACGATGATAAAAGTATACCGGCAGATACCGGATCTCTTGATTAAACAGGTCAAATCAATCACTAAATAGTAAATAAACTGCCGGCGGGTTTATAGATATGTGTCATGGAATTTCAGCACCGTACCCCGCGTGACCCCATGGTAAAGCTCGGGGAAGTTATCCGGAGGAGAAGGGCTCTTACGTCCCGATGCACGCCCGGTTCACATGCAAATAGCAGGATTCTGGCTTTGTAATTCCCCAAACACATTGAAGGGAATACCGGCAGGATAAACGGGAACGAAAAAAGGCAGGGGAAATGTATTTTCAACTATCAGGCCTGAAGTGGTTCAAATCCCTGTTTGAACACCTTACCGAACTGCATGCGGATCTTGGGATCCTGCGCACAAACCGGGCAGACATAATCGTCCGGAAGATCCTCAAATTTCGTTCCCGGTTTTATCCCCCGGTGAGGTTCCCCGCGTTTCTCATCATACACGTAGGAACACATTGAGCAGAGATATCGTGTTGGGCTCCACTCTTCAAATCCCCATTTACCGATCTTTCCTTTTCCCTGGTACCCGCAGACCGGACAGAGGTACGTGTCGGGAAGATCCTCAAAAGGAGTTCCCGCAGGAATGCCATTGTGCGGTTCGCCACGGAGAGGTGAATAGATGTACCCGCAGAGCCTGCATTTGTACCGTACGGCTGTTGCAGCAGATTTTTTTGTCCCTCTTTTCGCTGCGCTTTTTTTCACCGTTTTCTTTGGCTGGACCTTTACCGCAGATTTAACCGGGGTTTTCTTTCTGGCTGCAGCGGTTACTTTCGTCCCCTCAGGTTTACCCACCATACCGGGCTTTTTCTTTGCCACAGATGATGCTTTAGCTTTGGCTGCAACCAGTTTTTTTATGCTTTTAGCGCCACTTTTTTTTGTTGCTGTCACTGCTTTTGCCATAAAAATCCACCATTGCGGACTTCTTTTCTCCCGGTAACCCTGTTGCCGGGCGAAGTTCGCTCAAGGGGAACATGGAAATTTATGGGTATTATATATTGTGGACGATGCAAATTGAGGCTGTGGAAATAGGGAGCAGGTGCACACTCAACTGCCTGCATCCTGATCCTCTATTTCGCGGTATAGAGGGAATCCCGCAGATATATCAAAAAGGTAAGAAACATCCCGGTTTATCCGTGAACAGCGCACATATTTTAACAGACCATGCAGGACCTGATTCCGGGAATTATCTATTCCTTTGCCGCTCTGTTCATCATCCTCGATCCCCTTCTGTCGGTACCGATCTTTGCTGCTATGACCAAAGGGCAGACACCAGCAGAGATTCACAAACAGGCTTTCATCGCGGTCGCCGTTGCCGGCGGGCTGATGTACCTGTTCCTGGTATTCAATAAACTGATCTTTGACATCCTTGGCCTCAATTTGCCCAGTTTCCAGATCGCCGGGGGTATTCTCCTGTTCCTCCTCGGTATCCAGTATGCGCTGGGAATTGAGATCGGGCACTGCAAAGATCGGGCAAAAACCGCAGTGGGTGTGGTTATCGGAACACCACTCCTGTGCGGCCCGGGTACCATTACTACCGTGATGCTGCTTTCAAGGGATTACGGCCTCCTTATCCCCTTTATTGCAATCACCCTTTCACTGCTTGCTACGTGGCTTGTCCTTTATTACTCTGAATTTATCCAGAGAATTCTCGGCGATGTGGTAACAGACATTATGGGAAAAGTGCTCGGTATGCTTGTCGCTGCTATCGCGGTTAAGATCATTGCGTCTGGTGTGATCGCACTGGCCGCTGTTGCCTGATCCAGCACATCGCTAAAAAAAATCCAAAATCCGTTTTTTTATTCCATCCGGCATTGTTGCAGGTCACCTGCAGTGCGTGAATTCATGCCTTGGTAAAAAATCAGGAATCGCGTTTTAAGGAATATACTTCAACCATATGATCCGGGTGGTACCGCATCTTTGCTTCCCGGAGACCGGCAACACCGAGATCGCTTTCCCGGTTGATATACGTGAAATTTTTCCTGAGGATGGATGCGGTTTCCGCATTGATTTCCTTGTAGATGCCTTCACAATCGGGCATCCCTTTCTCGAAATGGACCAGTGCAGTGTCGTTATTGAGGGGTTCGAAGAGCGACATGGCACCGATCGCTTCACCAATACGGATAATCAGCCCGGACAATCCCAGCTCGTTGAAATGATCGATGGCAAAAAACGTTGCATCTTTTTCATGGGCAAGGACCGGATCTCCTTCACAACCTTTCCATTCACACCACTGGATCAGGAATCGTTTCACTTCCTCATAGTTCTCCGGCGTGATTGGCTCGAGTGAATAGACACAGTTTTTCCGGAATTTGTTGACGTGATGTCGGATGGTAAGGTACTGCTTTCCCGGAAGGTCGGCAAGGTCGGAAGCTCGGTACACGTACTCGAAATGGTTCCGGTCAGGTACCAGGTTCAGGCCGGGGCAGGTGTCCCGCATCCAGCGGGCAGTATCCGGATCGATCAGCACAACCGGTTCCGCATCACTGATATCCGATGCCAGCCGGATAAGCGAACGCAGGAGTTCGGGGTTACGGGGCCCGATTGGAGGGCGGAACCGGGTGATACCATCAATCGTGCTGGCAAGAATGACATTTTTCTCGACAAAGGCATACTGGTAATGTGCGTAATGATTCCAGCAGACCATATTGGTAAACGTATTATCGCTGTGGGTCTGGGGATAATGTGCATAATGCTGCTGGAAAAATGCCCGTTCTGCCAGCGTGACCGGTTGGAAATCAGTCTGGGTAAGTTTCATCCTTCACCCCGGAAGATCAGGGGGACGTGCCCCCCCATGGGTTTAAAACCGAGCGGCAGGTAAAAATGTTCGGAGCCCGGCTCTGCAATCAGGGCAATCCACGTTACCCCGGCTTTTACGCACCGGTCGACAAGGGCAGATACCATCTCTTTGCCAATGCCGCTCTTTCGGTATGCCGGAAGAACCACCAGGTCCTGGATATATCCATCCGAGACTCCATCGGAGATCACTCGTCCCATACCTATGGCCTTCCCGGTTTTTTTGTCAACGGCAACGGCAAATGAAAAACTACCCCGGATCAGTGCACCGAGAGCCGATGGATCATATTCATCCTTCCACCATCCTCCGGCGCGGTACAGGTCAGCGATCTCGTTGTTGTCCCACGAACAGACCAGCTGGACCACGATCTCATGTTCCACAGATATCATACCCCCTGCAATACGTAAAAGATTTCCCGTCTCAACATTTGATCAGGAAAAAATGAATGGCGTATGCATTGCGGGGAAAAATTCGCAGAAGAACAATGCTGGTTATTCGCGCTTGATCTGGGTGATCGCGGTATCAACAATGGCACCCAGCGCTTCAACACCCCAGTGCTGGGAGTTCAGGGTCAGGTGATAGATGGAGAGATCGTTGATGTTAATGGAATAATATGACCGGTATCGCAGGGCTTCACACTGTTCGCGCTCAAGCGTGAGATCCCCGGCAGTCTTTTCATCAGCTACCTGGTCACGGAAGACTATCCTTTTTACCCGGCAGCCGATAGGTGCATGCAGCCATACCTTGAGGTCTGCATTTTCAATCATCCAGCCGGAGAGCCGGCCTTCAACAATAATATTGTCCTGCTGTTCTGCGATCACTTTCTGCCGGGCATCAATCATCTTGTCAAAAGACGAATCTTCTTCCGCAAGACGCCCGAACTCGGCAAGCTCCATGTTATGTTCCTTTGCGAGCTGCCGGAATACTTCGCCTGCTGAAATTAATGTGAAACCGTGGCGTTCTGAAAGGTACCGTGAGAGGGAGGTCGTCCCGCTGCCGGGCAACCCGCTCACGGTAATCCGCATCAGAGTCCCCCGATGTTCAAGGATTTCCGGATCACCTGACTCAAGGTGATAGAACAGATCATATACCAGAGAATCCATGCGGGAATGATCCAGACGGCTGCGTCATGCAGTCCGATAGTGCCGATATAGGGCATTGTGATGGTGCTTTTCACTTCTTCAAGCCGGTAAAGGAGCCAGAAAAAGATGGGGACCGTCAGCACGAGGATATATGCCATTGGCTTGAACTGCTGCTGGGACATCTCAAGCTGTTCGCGCATAACCCGGTCTTTTTTCGCATCCATCTTCTTGATCTTCTTCTCATCCTGGGAGAGCTGGGCTTCGCGGTACTCAGTCTGGAACTCTTTCATCCGTTCCTGGGTTTCAGTCATCTTGTCGTAATCGATGGTATACTTCTGGATGATTGAAGAGTACAACCCGGTAAATGCTGAAAGAATCACAATCAGGATGTAGAACGGAATTCCGAACCCATCAACGACCGGAGAGAATGCGCCATCGATTCCCCGGCCTACTCCTACTCGTAGCCACTCAATGCTGTACGAGAACATCATCAGCATCATGAAACCGAGCGCTATGTAAATACCGTATTTATCCCAGATTTTTGAAAAATCCATCTGTTCACCTGAGAACGTCTGCAAGTTCGGATGTGGACTTTTCCAGTAAAAAGTCCGCGTTTATTACAATTTTTACGGTGCAACCCGTCATCATCGCATAGGCAGCAGCAATCGATCGGTTGAACTGCTGGTGTTCTGCAATGGACCGGGACCCTTCCTTATCCCGTGTACGGGTTTCATCCGCCAGCCGGCGCATGAGAATCTGGTCATCATCCGTTTCAACGAGAACTATGATGTCCGGCATAATCTCGCGGAGCACCCATTCGGGTAGTCCGGCAAGATAGCCTTTCGGGGTCTTGACCGATGCGTGCGTATCGATGAGCACATTGCCCGTTACCTGCGCAATCGCCTGGGCAGCACGCTGCTGCAACCGTTTCTGGACGGCGCGATCGAGCGTTCGCATCTGGTCCCGATCCTGGACAACATTATCGTTCTTTGCTACTTCGAACATGAAGGAGCCGAAATTAATGGATTGGTATTCGACACCCTCGTCCTTGAGCTTCTTTAATGCCTCGTTGATTACCGTCGTCTTGCCGACGCCCGGTACACCGGTTATGATGACTTTTCTTCCCTGCATCCGTGTCCCTTTCCTGGCTCACTCTTTTCCAAAGAATGTCCGCATGAACGGGTACATCTCCATGATCTGCTGGCTTGCAATCTCTTCATAGAGCCGGTAGGTGATACTTACCGTCAAGAGCAGACCGGTTCCGCTCACGGCACCGATGACACCAAAGAGGTTTGCTATAACACTGAGCACCCCTATAAAGACACCACCTATTACCGTGACACGAGGGATATACCGGTCAAGATACTTTTCCAGTACCTGCGGATTCCTGCGGTAGCCGGGAATGGACATGCCTGATAGCTGGATCTGACGGGCGACATCCTTTGAGTCGAGCCCCGCGGTCTTGATCCAGAACAGTGCGAAGATCGCACCGCCGACCACCATAATAGTTGTATCTACTCCCAGACGTAATAGAACCTCCCACGGGGCATGCCCGAGATCGGTTATCCACCACATCCAGTCACTTGGACCGTTGATCGGCGCAAGATAGTACATAATCCCGTTAAGGGGTGTTGAACCATCGAATTTTCCGAATATCGTGATACCTATATTGGAGAGGAACATTCCCAGCATCTGGATATTTGCCTGCAGTACACGGACAAGGATCATCGGGAGAACGCTCGCATAAATGAGTTTCACCGGGAATCGTGCCCGTGCCCCTCGAACCTGCGCGTGGGCAAGCGGTATCTCGATACGCGTGGATTCAACGTATACGATGATGAGGAAGATAGTGATAGTAGTAACAAATGCGAGAATATCCTTCCCAAAGTACGTGAGATAATTGCCACCATCTATACCGATGGCAACAAGACGGGGGAAGAACCCGACAGGATATGGGTCACTGACCGGCACCCAGTTGATGAACCCGTTGACGATTGCCTGCGATATACCGGCAATAATGAAGAGACCGACACCAGAGCCGATACCCCATTTTGTCACGACTTCATCCATCAAAAAGACCAGAATACCACCGATACAGATCTGGATAAAGATCAGGAGCGAAACCGCAAACAGGTTGCCACCAAAGAACTGTGTGGCAATCGTTGGATCAGGTTGCAGGAAACCGCCCACAAGGTTGGGGGCAGCTTCGATGATGATCATGACGATGATCAGGATCTTCTGAAGACCCATGTACATGACCTGACCGCGCGTTTCACTCGTATCAATGTGGAGGATGTCAGCGCCTTTGAGCAGCTGGAGCACGATGGATGCGGTGACGATAGGTCCGATACCGAGGTGGACAATCGAGCCGCTTGCCCCGGCAAGGAGTGCACGCCATGCTGCGAAAAGATCCTGAGACTGGGGTGCAATTCCAAAAAGCGGGATATTCGTCAGGGCAAAATACAGAACAAGTATTCCGAACGTCCAAATCAGTTTATTCTTGAAATGAACGTGTCCCTCCGAGCTTCTGACTGCGGGCATCGCAGCGAGCAGGGGTTCCATTCGATCCAGCAGGTTTCCCATGGTTTCACCAAAAAAATATTGGGAGGCTCAGACGACCTGCGCCTTTCCACCCATCTTCTCAATCTTTGCTTTTGCTGATTCAGAGAATGCCTCTGCAGAGATGTTGATCTTCTTGGTGACCTGGCCGCTGCCGAGCACCTTTTCAATGCCCATATCAGCTGCATTGATCGTAACTGCATCTCCTTCCGGTTTGGCAATACCCTGGGCAATAAGCGACGGCATGATCTGGTCGATTATCCCGATATCCATCGTTGTTACAAGAACTGCGGGGTTGTGGAAGAAACCATCTTTACCAAAGACGCGTCCTCCCATTTCCTTATACCACTTGACAAAGTGGTGGGCATTGATGCCGGCGCGTCCCCGGCCTCCACGGTTACCTGCACCACGGCGGTTTTTATGGGTGCCGCCGCCGCATGTCCGCGATCCGCGGTATTTTGATCGTTTATTTGTTGGCATCTTTGCTTCACCTCATTTTGTAGAGGAGAGTATTGATCTCCTGACCATAATAGCCAAGCGCTCCGCCTTGTACGAATGTTCGCTTGGTGGTCTTGTGTCCCTTGCGTGGCGGGTGAAGACGGAGAACCGGTTTGAGTCCCGGAACATCTCTTAACTTCGTTTCGCCGCTGGCAAGTGCCTGTGCAAACTCATTGATGCTCGCATACGTGGAGTTGGTTTTTAAGTACTCCTCAGTCAGTGGTGCATCACCGAGAACTTTGCCGCGGGTTTGCAGCAGGGTTTCAACGGTGGGTGCATCCACTTCGCCGTATGCAACGTAATCCTTCACCTTGCGTATCATGCCGAGATTCTCCGGAGTGTCCGGGACCAGCACGCAGTGATTGATGTGATGGAGACGCAGCATCTTCAAGGTGTCCTTGATGTCGCGACGGGTTTTTACAACCCCGCGAACCTGAACGACCGCATACATTTACTGGTTCCCCCCGGTCCTGATCATATTGGTTGCCTTGAGCGCGTTGAACGTCGCTTTTGCAAAGTTGATCGTAGTTCGGGTCTGTCCGCGGGCAAATGTCCAGGTATCCTTGATACCGGCGAGCTGCAGCACTTTCTTGCTGATATCACCGGTGACAAGCCCGATACCCTGTGGGGCGGGCTTTAAGGTAACTTTGACACTGCCGGCAGTTCCTTCCACCTGCATGGGAAGCGAGTGGGTTGCATCGCAACCGCATTCCCAGCTGCCACATCCACGGCGTACTTTTACCAGGTTCATCTTTGCCTTGACAATTGCCTTCTTGATCGCATTGCCGACCTGGACATCCTTGCCCTGGCCAAATCCAATGTAACCGTTGCGGTTGCCGACGATGACAACTGCACGGAACTGGACACGGCGGCCCGAATCGGTCATACGCTGCGTCATGGCGATATCAAGAACCTCGTCCTCCAGATCCGGGAGGAATGCATCGACAATCTCGGGTTCCTTGATAGGCCTGCCGCTTTCGAGCACCTGATCAATACTCTTGATCTCTCCCGAGGCGACGAGCTTACCGAGACCGGTGACCGGGTGCCACTCTTGTTTTTCGTATGCCATTTATACCAGCTCCTTCTTAATGGCGTCTGCAGCCAGTTCGACCATCTTTACGATATCTCCGGCATTTTTGTTGTAGGCTGCGATATGCGCACCCTTGGCCCGCTCGTCTGAGGGGAGAATCTCTTCGCCATGAGGAACATCAAGACCTGCCTCGACAGCGCCTTTCAGCGCTGCAAAGACCCGGGCGCCTTTGGTTGCCCGGCTGAGTCCGATGTCAAGGATTGCGCGTTCATGGTTTGCCTTCTTTGCTTTTACCGCAAAGAGCATGCCAGTCAGATATGCTGCCGGCGTGCTGGAAGTCGATCCCTTGTATCCGTAGTGTTCCAGCTCGGCAGAATTTGCTGCAACGAGTGTGCGGTCGCCGTCCATCTCAGCGGTGACGAGCTGGATGATGACGTGCCGGTTTGTCCTGCGCACGACCATCCTTGGCGCGTCTGCTACGACGAGTGCGGTCCGCTTGTAGTAATCGGTTCTGCCTTCCCTTCGTCTTCGGAAGGGGACAAAATACCGTGCTCCTGTTGCCATGTTACTTCATCCTCCCTGCGAGGATCTCCATCTGCGCTTTCATGTGCGCGACACTCCTGAACTGACCGCCTGCTGCTTTCCTGTAGACAAGGCGGTACATGTGCCGGTCAATCGTTCCGGCATCACGGAGTGCAACGAGCACCTTTCTGATTGCCCGGATCTTCTGGATCCATGCAGTCTTGCTCGGGTTACGGGCTCCTGCCGCACCTTTTCTTTTTCCGGGACCTTTACAGTGCCCGTACGAACGCTTGGCGATTCGTGCCCTGGCTCTGCCACGGCTCACACCTTTCTTCTGGCGTGCCTTGATTGCACCATCAGCAACAAGCCCGCGCAGATCTTCGCGTGAAATTGCGTTCTCGATATCCGAGATGCGGGCCGGATCAAACCAGACGCGGTTGACACCGCACTTTAATACAGCGGCAACGATGCGTTTCTGGCTGAAGACATCACTCATTCTTCTTCACCTCGGAATCGGTTTTCTTTTTCGCCTTTGGCTTTGAAGCTGCATTCTGTTTTGCTGCTGCAGGCTCGGTGGTTTTTTCGGCCTTGGGATTTGCAGCCTTTTTCGTTGCCGTTTCCGGTGCCTTTACAGCCTTCTCTGCCTTGGGGGTTTCAGCCTTCTTTGTTTCTTTCGCCGGAGCTTTTTTCGCTTCAGCGCCTTTGTCCGTGGCTTTCTTTGCACCCTTCTTTACCGGTGCATCGGTTGCCTTGGACTTTGCGGGCTTCTTTGTCTCCTTTTTCGGAGCGGCTGCACCCTTTGCTGCCGGGGTTGCCGCTTCCTTCTTTACGGCACTCTTTACGGCCTTAACATTGAGAACCTTGAGACCTGCCGCGATTGCCTTTGCCTGAAGACCAACACGCTTTCGGTCGCCGACGGTAGCGGATATACGGACCGCCTGTGTCTTTGGATCGAGCCCTTCAAGTTCCTTGATCGAGGAGACCAGCACTTCGAAAAATCCGCTGGGGTGCATACCGCGCACCGCTATCGGGCTTCCGTAGCCGGGCTTGGGGTGAGCGCCTTTAGCTTTCTTCTGCTCCCTCTGTTTGTTGTGCTGCCCTTTGGGCTTTCTCCAGGAATCGGAGAGCTGTCGTTTCTTGCCGTATCCATCGCGCTTGAAGACGGCACCCTTCTCTACTCGCACTCGGATAAGTCGCTTTATTTCTGTAGTCATAGCTCCTCAACCCCTCTGTACAATATAGATGCCATCCTGGAAGACACGGGGGTCACGGTCACGGATGTGAGTTGCATGCTCGATGTTTGCTGCCGAGTTACCGACCAGTTCACGGTCGATACCGGTAAGCACAACTTCATCGTTTGCTACCTTTGCTACAACACCCGCTTCGATCCGTGCAGACCGTGCCTTCTTCTCACCAAGGAAATTGGCGATTTCAAGCCGGTTTCCCTGGAGTTTCAGCTGGATCGGGAAGTGGCTGTAGACTACCTTCATGTGGTACTCAAACCCTTCGCTGACGCCGCGGAACATATTTTTGGTATGTGCCTCGAGCGTTCCGACCATTGCTGTGATCTCTTTACGCTTGGATTCTGTTGAGATGGAGACTTCGTTTCCATCACAGGTTACAACAACCTGCGGGAACCGCATGTTCCGGGAAAGCTGTCCTTTCGGGCCAGTCACATGAAGCAGCGAGCCGTCAAGCTGGGCTTTAACGCCCTTGGGGATAGTTACTTTTCTGATTGCCGACATTTTTTAGCACCTTTTAGTAAACATACCCGAGCAGTTCGCCACCAATGCTCTCTTTCCTCGCCTGTTCGTGCGACATCACGCCGCGCGAGGTCGAAAGCATAATGAGCCCGAAATTCTTTCCAGGCAGGTACTGCTTCTCCCAGTATTCCATTTCATCCAGCTGTACTGAAAACCGCGGCGTGATTGCCCCGCAGCGGTTAATTCTGCCCGTGAGGTGGACCTTGAGCTGCCCGCCCCTGCCGTCATCGATAAACTCGAAACTTCCAATATAACCGGCGTCCTGCATAATGCGGAGCATCGCGCCGAGGAGTTTACTAGCGGGTTCGATGATGCACACGGACTTGCCGGTGTCACCGGCGTTTTTCAAGGCACACATTCCGTCTGCTAAAGTATTTGATCGTGTCATTGTGCATTCACCTTCAGCTCATTTTCTTAAAGCCAATCTTCGAGGCCCATTCGCGGAAGCACTGCCTGCAGAACATGATATGGTATCTGCGTACGAGGCCCTGTTTGCGTCCGCACATCTTGCATTCGTTCGCACCGCGACCGTAGATCTTCTTCCTTTCTCCAGCCATTAGCGCACCTCAACCTGGTATGCCTCTTTGAGGAATGCAATCGCATCCTGCTTGTTCACACGCTGCTTTGCGGGGAGTTTCTTCCTCTCCACGCGCCTGCGGGTGATACGAATACCCTTACGCTCGAGAACTACGTTCACATCCATGCCGAAGATACCAATCTGGGGATCATACGACATGCCTGGGAAATCCGTGTGTTCCTCAACACCGAACGAGATGTTGCCGCCCTTGTCGAACTGGCTCTCGAATACGGTCTTGTTCAGGATGGTGACAGCGGTGTTAAAGAAATCCCGGGCGGTTTTTCCGCGGAGGGTTACTTTGCAGCCAATCGGGGCTCCTTTTCTGACGGAGAACGCTGGCTGGGTTTGCTTTGCAATGGTCCTGATGGAGATCTGACCGGTGATCGTCTTCATGATGTTTTCAGCTTTGACGAGTTTTTCGCCGCTCTCGCCTACTCCCATGTGAACGACAACCTTGTCGATATAGATATCGCGCATCGAGGTCACTGCTCATACCCCCATTGTGCGATTGCGGGCGTCTTTGTGCCTACCATATAGATATAGGGGATAATCGTGTCGAACCGGGTCTTCGTGGCATCATCCTCAAGAATGATTTTGTTGGGGACGCTTCCAGGAGTATTGATAATCTCGACTATCCGCGCCACCTTACCGGAATGCTTACCTCCGGTGACCATCGCCATGTTGCCGACAGCGAAGGGGAAATGTTCGAGGATCTTGAACCGGTCTTCGGGTTTTAACGATACAACAACCGAGTCGTTCGATTTGTAGGTATTGTCCGCAAGGATATTGGCACCGTAACGCAGGTTCAACTGAACCCTTCCACCGGAGATGACTGTCTTGTTCTGGATCTTGCACAACCTGCTCTGGGCAGCTTCGGCATCAATCTCAACAGCCTGGTGACGTCCGTTTTTGCCGCGGAGTATCCGGTAATATTTACTCATCTTCGGCAGTGCGATGATATCGAAGATACCGATACCCATCCGGGAGTCACGGCAGGGTCTTCCGTTGATGATAATATCATGCTGCTGGAGAATCTGCTTGACCTCTTTCAGGTTCCGCGCAAAGCCCATGTGGTCACGAAGCCAGACAGTAATCGGCATGGCATTCGCGTTGTGTGGACCGGGTGCTGTTTTTGTGATGAATTTGTTTGTTTTCTTTGCGATGTGCCACGAGTCCGGGGCGTCTAACCGCTTTAAATGGTCTCCCATTATTCAGCCTCCGCTAATTTTGCCTCACGGCGCTTGTCTGCAAGGTTCAGTTTGGTTATCTGGACGTTCGACGCATCAACGGGGCGGGGAACTTCAGTCCCGTCAGCCTTGGTTGACGTAACACCATGGACGACAATCTTTGACTTCCTGGTATCAACAGCATCAACGATCCCTTCATCACCGACAAAATCCCCTCGGGTGACTTTTACTGTGTCTCCCTTGACGACCCGCAGTGTCTTTACCTTGTATTGATCTTTCAGTGCAGCGGAAAGCGGGGCGTTTAAGTATTTGGACTTCACGTGTGAAGGTGCCTGATAGCGTGCCTTTCTTTGCTTTCTTGGCTGTTCGCTTTCGATTCTTACCATACTTCACACCTCATACGATGATCGTGGCCATGGATCCGAGTTTCGGGAACCGTTCCGCAACTTCACGGGCAACCGGTCCTTTGATCTCTGTTCCTTTTGGCTCATTCTTTTCATCCACCACGACAACAGCGTTGTCATCAAAGGACACCCGCATGCCGCTTGGCCTGCGAATCTCCTTCTTCTGCCGGATGACAACCGCACGCACCAGCTTGCGGCGCATGTCGGGTGTACCTTTCTGGACACTCACCGTGGCGAGATCCCCCAGACCCAGTTTGGGCTGACGGCGCCTGACTCCATGGAAGCCAAAGACTGAAATGATCTGCACTGTTCTGGCACCGGTGTTATCGGCGCATGCAAGTCTCGTCCCTGTGGCGAGTGATCGTGGGGTCTTTGAACCCTTTGCTTTCATGGCTGCTGCACCTCTACTACTACAAAGGTGGTGCTCTTTGACAACGGTCTGCACTCAGCAATCTTCACCATATCGCCAACCTTCGCCTGGATGCAGGGGGAGTTGTGCGCATGGAGTTTCGAGCTGCGTTTTTCGTACCGCTTGTATTTCCGGATGTAGTGCATGAAATTACGCTCTACTACAACCGTTCCCATCATTCGATCGCTCACGACTTTGCCGGTGATCACCTGGCCGCGCACCGGTAAAGTGCCGTGAAACGGACAATTAACATCCGCGCACTCCTTCTGGGGTGCCTGAACGTTCAATCCAATGTTTAGTGCCATTATGGTATCCTCTTCCTATCGTGCAGGTTGATCCTCTTTTCAGGAGCCAGAGCCATCACGGATCCATCAATCTCGACAATTCTGCTGCCGATGTGCAGCTGAAATCTGGTGTGCGTCTTGGGGATACGTTTTGCACCCTGTGATGTCATGATTACCACCAGATTTTTTGTTTCATCGATGATGCGACCGCAAATTCCCCGGTGAAGGGGGTTTGTGGCTCCCGAAACCAGAACGTCAAAGCCGATCAATTCGTGCCTGATAACGTTCTGGGGAGAGATCATGCAGTTCTCCTGCGGTTCTGCTCGGTCAACATGCGGGCGATTGTTCGCCGGAGTTCTCTGATGTGTCCCGAGTTCTCGGTTGCGCCACCGGCACTGACTTTACCGTAGTGCTGGACAAGCTCCATCCGGAGTTTTCCCATCTGTTCCTGAATTTCAACTTCCGAAAGCTGCCGGACATCCTTTGCCCTGAAGATCGCCATTATTGGTCCTCCCCTAATTTCTCGTCAGGAAGTGCGGGCTCGTCAACCTCTGCGTCACCGATACTGGTGACCGTGGCAACGGCTGCCGGGCGCTTCTTTTCCTGCTCGATGATCGTGAAATGATCGGGCATCTTTGCGCCACCGGGGACCAGTTTGACCTGGACACCGATTACACCAAGTTTCTTGATGGCAACTGCGTAGCCTTTCTCAACGATCGTGTTGCTGGGTTCACCGCAGTGCTTGATGTAGCCTTCGGTGAACTTCTGGGTACGCGCACGTGCACCGGTCAGCTTACCGGCAATCACGACTTCACAACCCAGTGCACCGGATTCCATGACACGGCGCAGGATGCTGGTGCCTGCCTTACGGAAGTACCAGCCCCTCTCCAAGGCATTGGCGAGTCTTTCTGCCATGATCTGGGCGTTGAAGCTGGGGTTGGTGACCTGCTGCACTTCGATCTGCGGTGATTCAACACCGTAGTTCTGGGCAAGGTCCAGGGTGAGCTGGTGGACGAGTTTCCCGCCCTTACCGATCACGATACCGGGCTTCTCGGCAAAGATGGTGACCTGTGTACCCAGCGGGGTTCTGGCAATATCCATACCGCCATATCCCGCGCGTTTGAGTTCCTTTGAAAGGTACTTCTCAACGCGGGCTTTCCGTACACCCTCTGAAATGAATTTTCTCTCGACTGCCATTTATGCCACCTCTCGGACTACGATCTCAAGGTTCACGGATTCGCGGACCTTGGGGGTTGCTCGTCCCATTGCTCTTGGGAAGAATGCCTTCTGAGCCCGCCCGCGGCTTGCCGTGGCATGGATGATCTCTAAGTTTTCCGGGTCGAGACCAATGTACTCGGCATTCTTCTTTATCGATTCAAGGAGGCGGATATAGGCCTTTGATGCCTTGACCGGGTACCTGCCTGCATCCCAGTTACCGGGAAGACCACGCTTGTGGGCAACGTTCCGGTTAAATCGCCGGAACGGAATTGCCTTTTTCAAGGTGACGACCTGATTCAGGTATGCAATTGCATCGTTCACATGCTGATGCCTGATGAACGTGGCAATTTCGATCGAATGCTTGGGCGACATATTCAGTTCGTTAGCCTTTCCTCTGGCTATGTCATCGCCTGCGATTTTCAGTGAATAATCAATTCGTGCCATTTCCATCACTTCAGCGGAACGTACTTGCTTCCTCGTGTTGCACCGATACCGGCGCTTCCGTGAGAGATCTTCTTTCTGGTCAGTGCAAATTCACCGAGGTAGTGGAAGACAGACTCCGGCTGGAATTCCACCTTGAGGAACTCTTTGCCATTGTAAATCTCGATGGTCTTGCCGATCATTTCCGGCATGACCAGCATCTCACGGAGATGTGTTCTGACTTTTTCATCGCCACTGCGAACCTTAGCGAGTAATGTCTCTTCTCCACGGGAGAAACCGCGAACAATCTTGCGGCGGGGACGGGAAGGCATAAGCGGGAGGAGTTCGCTGATTCCCTTTGCCTTGAGCTCGTCTATTGTAAAGCCGCGATAGGTGAACTCCTCACGCCGTCTTGGCATTCTCTTCTGTGTCTTTTTAGGTGCTGCCATACCCTTCACTTCCTGCTCTTACCTGTCCTGCGTGCAGCCACATGCCCTACAGTCCTGCCTGGAGATGTGCCTCTCGCAACAGTCTTCGGGCGACCAGTGTGCTGGTGTCCACCGCCACCGAACGGGTGGTCGATAACGTTCATTGCGACACCACGGACGCGTGGCCAGTTGGATGCGGTGTTCTGCATCTTATGGTGCTTGTTGCCTGCTTTGACAAACGGCTTGTCTACGCGACCGCCACCGGCTACGATACCGATAGTTGCACGGCAGCGGTGGTTGAACCACTTGGTCTTGCCGCTGGGCATCTTAATACCGACCCGGTCTTCTATTTTATCAACGACAACTGCCTGGACTCCTGACGCCCTGACAAACTTGCCGCCATCATTGGGGCGGGCTTCGATATTGCAGATGTAGGTACCGGTCGGGATGTGCTGGAGAGTGAGTGTGTTTCCGTTCTTCACTTCTCCGCTGGAACCCCAGGTGATAACTTCTCCGATTCCGAGCCCTTCGGTCACAAGCATATAAACCTTGGATCCACTCTCGAGTTTGACGAGTGCAATAGGTGCATTGCGGGCCGGGTCGTGCTCGATGTCGATAACACTGCCGGTGATATTCTGTGTGTCGTCACCGATGTGTTTCAACTCTGCTTTGTAACGGTGGGATGGCGCCCGGTATGTCGGACCTCCTTTTCCACGCGCTTGTGTAGTAATGCGATGTCCCATTTTTCCCCACCTACATTATGCCAAGCCGGCTCAGAATTTCCTCGGCTGCTTTTTCGTTCTCAAAGCTCACGGTGGCTTTCTTTTCACCGTGCATGTTCATGAGAGTGCAAACGCTCTTTACCTTCTGTCCGAACGTCTTTTCCATCTCGCGTTTGATGGAGATCTTTGTTGCCTGACGGTTAACGAGGAACTGGAGTTTGCTCTGGTTCTCTAACAGGACCATCGCCTTTTCAGTTACAAACGGGTATTTCAGAACCATTTATCTCCCCTCCAGCCGGACGAGTGCACTTTCGGTCCATACGGTCAGGCGTCCTGCCAGCATACCGGGTGCAAGGTGCTCTACATTCAGTTGGTCTACAGTCACTACATCGACACCGGAAAGGTTGCGTGCTGCACGCAGCGGTGTTCCGGCAGTGACGATGAGCAGGCTCTTTCGCTGCTTGAACCGGCGACCGCGCATCTTGCCTCTCCCGGCTTTGACTTTCTTGCTGTCCTTTGACCGCTCAACATCTCCGTAGAGACCTGCTGTAGTGAGGGCGGTGATGACATCTGCTGTCTTGTCAAGAGACTCAAACTTGTCCTCGAGGACAAACGGGGCTGCGCCATTGAAGATGTGGCCTCTTCCCCTGATGAGTTCTTCACAGATGCTTGCTGCAACCGCAGAGCGGAATGCCTTCTGTTTTTCCTTCTGGTTGATCTCTTTGATCAGTATTTTGGCTACTTTCGGGGGGTGTGCTTCACGCCCGCCCTTTGCCTGCGGAACCTTGGCTGCCCGTGAACCGTTTTTGAGACGGGGCACGTGCGATGAACCACGACCGCTTCCCCAGCCTACTGCTGACGAGCAGATGCCGGCAAACGGGTTAGTCCCGTGCGGCTGCCTGCGGGTGCTCTGGAGGGCCATGACTGCCTTTTTGATCAGATCGGGGCGGTATGCTTCGGAAAAGAGTTCCGGAAGTTCAATGTCTTTTACAACGCCGCCATCAAGTGTTTTAACCTGTGCTTTCATCTCTGATCACCCCTGCTTGCTCTGGACGCTCACAAACTGGATTGCGGGCATCTTGACAACTTGTTCACCGAGACGAATTGCCGGGCGGATACGTACAAGACGCTTGACCGGACCGGGTATCGATCCCTTGACCAGAACATACGGGCTCTTTAAAACACCATAGTGAAGGAATCCACCTGCTGGTGTGATTTCACTGGCATTCTCGCTGACTTTTAAGATCCGCTTGTTGAATTCAGTGCGCTGCTGGAATCCCAGCTGACCAATCTGGGGGACCTGCCACCTTACATGGTGGGGGTTCCATGGTCCAAGAGTACCGATATGTCGTTCTTTCTTGCCGCGAGAGTGCTTGCGTTTGCGCAGTGCGATACCCCAGCGCTTTACAGCACCCTGGGTACCTTTACCGGTTGTGATCGCCGTAATATCGGCAAACGCGCCGGTCTGGATGACATTATCTAACGTGATCTCTTGTCCTAAGAGACCCTGCGCAAATTCAAACAATTTCGCGATATCGCCACCGCCGACCTTGATTTCCATAAGGTCGGGGACTTTCTTGGGAACTCCGGAAAGGGCTGCGGGTTGTGTGTAGGTAACCGCATGGATCTCTGCAACAATACCGGCTGTAATTGCATCTGCAAATTTTTTCTGCGCGGCTTCTTTGTTGTAATCCTTGGGCATAGTGATCCTGCGTCCAAGAACTGCATCGAGCGGGTCTGCCCAGATTTCGGTCAGGGCATGTTTACCGTATGTATCACGGGAGTATGCGCGGATTGCAGCCACTTTCATCGAGGGTATTTCAATAACGGTGACGGGCACCATTATCTCCTTACCTTCGGTGGGGCTGGTCTTGCGATCGTCCACCATGATAACATGCGTCATACCTACTTTGTATCCTGCAAATCCCTGCAGCATCGGTGCCCCTTCGGTAACGGGCCACGACTGGTACTTCGGGATTGGGCTCTTTGCACGCTTTCTCGGGCTGAATGCAAGAGAACCACGGCGGGGTCTGTTAATTTTTGGCATGTGTTAATCAATCCTTTTTTGCGTGTAGGTTATTCTGATTGCGACACGAATTTGAGATTAATCCGAGCTTTTGAAACAAATTTTGTTCCAGAAACTAACACGCGACACGGAGAATGAACCCATTAACAACCATCAGCGAAATCAATCCGTAGTAACGGATTGCTGACTCTGGTGACTGATGCTGGTTTTTCGTCCGTAATTTAGGGGATGCAACAGAATTGCATCACTGTGCCGATGTGCTCCGGCATTCCTGTCTCGCGAAAGAAGATCCTGATATTGGCGCATCCACTTGCTGCTTGGTGCAGCAGAGGGAACGGGCTCGTTGCACGAACGTCGACCCATGCGTCCTAATCAGACCCACTCTGTCAGCCTGTTGTGACGAATCACAACTCCTTCTCGGTTTACCCCTCCCTTATGGGGAGAGGCACCAATCGAGGAACACCCACGGCACAACCGTTATTCTTTGTGTCTGGAGATACGGTTCCGCCGTTTCAAGAGATCAAAAATATGCTTTTCATCTGAAAAACATACTGATTCTCGATAGGATAACCTCATATCGGCTTCCATAATGATTGTAGAGAAGAAGATATAAATATATGCCAGAGGGGTGTCGGTTTTTCACCGGGGAGAAAACAACCACGTGCGGCGAATGGGATTATTATCCGAAATAGAGTTCTCCCTGATCGGTGATATACACCACAATATCCTCGCACATGCACCGGGCCTTGCAGCACTGGGGGCGCGCTTCCCGGATACGGTTGATCAAGGATATGGTATCGTATTTGACTTTGATATTGATCTTTTCTGCTTCACCGAATACAATGGCAGGAACATCGAACAGGTCCGTACCTGAGGGAATGGTGCAGAGATGAGTGGCATCGAGGGTGTAAAGGAACTCAAGCGTCTCTTTTGCACGACGAATATTTTCCATAGCACTCTTTTCTATAGTGCAGACATTGGCTTTGGATGTGGAAATAATATCGGCGATCTGTTGCTGGGTCAGCCCCTGTTTCCGGTACCTGAGAACCTCCATCTGACGATCAGTAAGCAGCCCATCTTTCATGGAAAATAGTATTCCGGTAGAACTTAAACACTTTTCGTTAACTCAGGTATACTGAGGACTTATGACCAGGCTGACTGCAGCAGAATATCGCCGGGCAGAGAAAACGAATTCTGGATTTTTTCGACGTAAAATGACATTTCAAAATGTTTATATGAATACTAGGCCATAATATCGTGTTATAACAAATCGAGGTGAAAATAGATGGTTGTTAAAGTAGGAGTTGCCAAGCTCGGCAACATCGCAAGTGGTGTAATGGCAGAACTGCTTCTCGATGAGAGAGCAGACCGTGAAGACATGCAGACATTCATGGCGACCAGCGGCACAAAACTCGAGCCGGCTGATGTTGACCGTGTTGTTTCCAACCTGAAGGCATACAAACCTGACTTCTGTATTGTTGTCTCCCCCAACGGGGTTCTCCCCGGCCCAACCGGTGCCCGCGAACAGCTCGCAGCAGCAGGTATCCCGGTCATCATCATCACTGATGATGTAACCACCAAGAAGGAATGGGAAGGAGTCAAGGCAAGCACTTTCGGCTACATTATCATGAAGGCAGACTCCATGATTGGTGCCCGCAGAGAGTTCCTTGACCCCACCGAGATGGCCGACTTCAACGGCAACCTTGTGAAAGTGCTGGCACTTACCGGTGCATTCCGCAAGATGCAGCTTGCTATTGATCTGGTCATCGACCAGGTGAAGGCAGGAAAGAAGGGCGCAGAACTTGTGCTCCCCAAGATCGTCATGACCACCGACAAGGCAGTCGACGGCGAATTTACCAACAACTATGCACTCGCAAAGGCACGCGCTGCCCACGAGATTGCAATGGCCGTTGCAGGACAGAACGTCAAGGGCTGCTTCATGACCAAGGAATGGGAGAAATACATCCCCATAGTTGCCAGCGCTCACGAAATGATGAGATGCGCAGCAGCACTCTGCGATGAAGCCCGCGAGATCGAGAAGGCCGGCGACAGCATTATGCGCAAGCCCCACAAGAAAGACGGCACACTCGTCTGCAAGAACAAACTCGTTGCAAAATTCGAGTAAATTTATTTTATTTTTTCTCTTTTTTGTAGAATTTTCCCAGGTCTTCGGGAAGCGTCATTATTACTGGTTCCAAGTGGAGCCGTTCCATGAAGGCGGAATCACTTGTTGATGAAGGGTTGGGATTGATCCGGGAAATCATGGAGCAGAACGCCCGGAATCCGTGATCATTGCCCGTCTTGTCAAAAAATAGCGACATATTGAACGCATGGGTTCCCAGTTCCCGGTATAATGCGATGATCTCGAGGATCCCCTGCGCTATAAGATCAACGTAACTTTCCAGTCCATCAAGCGTGGAGATGGGCAGGATTCCCCGTACCTCGCGCTCGCCCAGGGGAACCGCATGGGCAGACCAGAGAATCTCATCACCGAACAGGTACCGGTCGGTGGTTTTTTCCTGCTCCCTCACCGCATCCCAGTAGTTCCTGCCTTGTGTTTTTCGGTACTGCTCACTTGCGGAAAGATAGAGATCTACAATATGTGATGGGCGGGAATCTGACAAACCCTGCATATGAGGATGGACCAGACTCGCCCCTGCGGATGGCAAAAAGTTCCAGTTGATGCTGGGGTAGCCATCTACTGGCCGGAGTGCCTCGATCTGGGAGAGAAGGGCATCAACAACGTGTTGCCTGCTGAAGGTGACGACCGCATGTTCACGGGTCATAACCGTTACCACATGGCCTTCCCCGAAAGGAAAAAGGTTGGGAAACGTGACGCTTTCACCGCGGATGATCCGGGTGCCATCGGGAAATGTTGGGGTTACTGTCATTACTGTATCACGGCAGAACGGGCAACCCTCCGCATTTGATGGCAGGTATAATGCCTGATCGATCTGTCGCTTTAGACGGCCCGGACTGATCCTGCACCGGAGGCCGGTGAGATGCTCCCCACGATACTGTAACGTGCCCCTGCCGGTGACAACTTCCCTTACCGAAAACATGCCTGTTCAGGATTATATTTCCGACAGGATCTGATAGTCGTTTGCACTTGAGCCGTTAAGTCCACCCGCTGGTTCCGCGGTCTGATCGCACTGCCGTCAATCGCTTTCCTATACCAGTTACCGTGCAATTCTCGTGAAAATGGGCAGACCCGGTATCGCATCTTTTGTGTTCAGTTCAATGCACAATATCCTTTTTTTTATCGCACTTTTTGCCAGACCCTGCTCAAAAAATTTCAGGTAGGGTACGGGGGTGTTAGTAAACCTGCCAACAGTTGGATAATTATCCAACTGTTGGATAATGATCTAACAGCAAATCCTTTTATCCGGCGTAACGATCCGCACGAGGGATCCAAGGTTCGATTGAAAAAAAATGAGCGGGGGGTGAGGGGGTGATTGAATTTTTTTTGCCGGAGATCGATCGCAATGTAAAATTTTCTGCAGGACATGGCTTCCGGGTCCTGCGCTTGTGCATGTGCCCGCATGGGATACGGACCGGTCCATAGTGTTCCCAGCCAATAAACGAGGTGCGTTATTAGTCTGCGGAATTTGAGAAAGCCACGCCCATTTTATGTTTCGAAATCCCGGTAACAGCCAAACAAGTAAGGTGAAAAGGTCACGGAAGGAAAATAGAAAGAAAAAATGATTGATAATATCTGTCAGAAACGGGTGCTCCTTTTTTAAAAAGCACACTGGCAGGTATTGTTCCGCGCTTATACGACGTATTTGCCGAGGAGGCGGATCGAGTTGGTCATGTCGGGGCCAAGGGGTGAGCCGAAGATGATCTGGGTGACACCGGCCTTGGTGAGGTCTTCGCATTTCTGCTTGACCATGTCAGGGGTTCCTGCAATGGTGAATGCATCGATCTCTTTATCTCCAACGAGTTCTCCAACGGTCTTGAAGTCGAACTTTCCGAGTGCTGCCTTGATCTTCGCAACATTGGCAAGGTCGAGTCCGTGGCGGGTGAGCAGAGGTTCCGGTGAGCCGGCTGCAATAAATGCTGCAACAATCTTTGCTGCATTGCGGGCCTTCTTCTCGCTCTGGTCAATGGACATTGCAGTGTATGCACCGATGTCAAAGTTCTTCTTGCCTACCTTTTCGGTGGCTGCCTTGATGATCGGGATTGCAACGGCGAAATCCTTGGGGTTGGATGCATTGATCAATGCACCGTCACCAATTCTTCCGGCAAGGTCAAGGACCTTGGGGCCCTGTGCACCGATGTACATCGGGATACCCTTCTTTCCGGGCAGGGTGACACCGGTCAGCTTTGCTCCGTCATAGTCAAAGAACTGCATTCCTGACTTCTTGACTTCTTCACCGGCACAGAGCTTGCGGATCTGCACAACAGCTTCCTCGAGGCGTCCGACTGGCTTGTCGGGGCTGATTGCCAGCTTCGGGAGCGTGGAGAGGTCACCGGGACCAATCCCGAGGACTGCGCGTCCATCGGAGATCTCATTCAGCGTGCAGGCAAAGGATGCCATTGCTGCTGGGGTGTCGGTAAATGCGTTCATGATACCCGGTCCCATCTTAAGGGACGAAGTCGCCAGCGCGATGGCAGCGAGAGTGGGGTAGCAGTGGCGGTTGTTGTAGTGGTTTGTGATCCATGCGAAATCGATGTCTTTGGATTCTGCAAGTTTACAATAGTTGACAACTTGCTTTACGTTGACATTTCCTGGTACAAATTCAATTCCATATGTCAAGGTTAGTTCACCTCATGGAGTATTATCGTACACGCGTTTAAATAAATTATGATTTTATGTTGACGTATTTGGAACTCTCCCGGAAAAAAAGCCCATTCTGACGTTTTTTAAATAAAAAACCCTGAATCGTGAGTCCGATCGGAGGTGAACGCAGGAAGATCCAGTCATTCGATTGGCAGAAGTATGTTTTTTATAAAAACAGTTTGTTCAAAAAACAGGTTTCATGAAAAACAACCGGTTCCTGCATTTCTGTCCTTTGGAAAATATAAAAAAAATTATGACCCTTCAATACCAGATATAGGAAAACAGGGAGATTCCTGTTCATGGAGCAACAAACCTTTTTTTTTATCAGATGGTATTATCCTATAAGATATTGAACTTCGAACAATCTATTGTACATATCGTATAACCGGGCTTAACAAGGGACGTGCATGAGAATACTGGCAATCGGACTTGGGGGTGCAGGCTGCAGGATCGTCAACAGCCTGTATTCCATCGACCGTCGCAGCAGCAACGTGGCTTGTGTCAATGCGTTTGCTTTAGATGTCGATGACGTTACCTTAGCGCAGCTCAAAGGCCTGCCGGAAAGTGCAAAGATATACTTCCCTGCACTGGATCCCGGATTTGCGGATGCTGCTGGAGAGACTCCCCGGACTGCAACGATCGATATCGGTGAAGTTGTCTCAAGGATCCAGAACCTGGAATATGCAGAGACCGATGCAATCTTCATCTGTTGCGGGCTTGGCGGAAGCATGGTGGACGTGGCACCCCATATCATTACAGCTCTTCGGAACACGGTCGCAGAACCCATATTCGGTCTCGTCACGCTTCCCTGTCTTGCCGAAGGTGAGCGTAAATCCGGAAAGGCTGCGGATGATATCGATATGCTTTCACCCCTGCTCGATGGCATTATTCTCTTTGATAACGAGACATGGTATAAAAAAACCAGGTCACGTAAATCCACCCTGGCAAAAAGAGAGAAGAGTTTTGCAGAAAAGATGGGCTTTGTAAAAGAGCAACCTGCACTCTCTCCAAAACTTGCAACCTATCTCCTGTTAAACGATGCAATTGTCAAGAGGATCAGTCTTATCCTGCGGGCAGGGGAGTTCAAGGCTGACGGGGGACTTGAACTCGCAGAAGTGGTTCTGGATTCCGGAGAGATTCTCAATACAATGAAAGGGATGGGCTTCATCACCATCGGTTATGCTGTGGAACACCTTCCCCACGAGCCACTGGGTTTCCTGTCATGGCTGCGACCAGCAGGTGTATCCGCCGATGACCATAATAAAAAGGCATCTCGTATCGTTGAACTCGCAAAGCAGGCAATATATCACGAGATTTCAACACCGTGTGACATGACCAGCGCCCACAAGGCACTCGTTCTGGTTGCCGGGCCATCGCATGAACTCTCCATGAAAGGGTTCATGACCGTACGCAAATGGATCGATCGCAGTATTGCCGGGCTCGAGACCCGTTCCGGGGATTATCCCGTGGTAAACACCCACAATGTTGCGATCATTGTCATGCTCTCCGGCCTGGAGAATATTCCCCGTATCGATGAGATCCGGGGGATCCGTGCTCAGGGAAGAACCGGGTACCAGAGACCTCCTGATACAGAAACCGAATCCATTTCTTTGGATTCTATCACCTTGCCAAAGAGTCCGGGTAGAACCGCGGACACCGGCGCAATATCTCCAAAACAGAGAGAGAGGCAATCCCGTGACGAGATGGTCGTTCTTTCTGCAAGAGACAGCCCGGACCGGGATATCAGTTCGCGTTCTCCTTCCGCTCGTCCGCACATTCAAGAGAGTATTTCGGAAGGAACAGACCGAACCTCAAAAAAGGGGTTGCCGGATACAGATTATCTGCCACCAGCCGATACCAGATCCCCGACTGCAGCTCTCCATGAAAAAACCCGACAACCGCAGGATCTAAGGGATTCCACACCACAACGCCGGGTTGTTGTCACGGAAGAACACGAAGCGCACCCTGACCGCTCATCCACCTTTAACCCTCCCCAGCCACACAAAGTATCACACCACGATGCCCCGGCACCAGCCAGACAGCAGGAACCTGCCAGAGAAACGGGTGTGCACATCAATGAAAACCAGATACGGGCAAAAGACACTGAGCGCCAGAGGATTGAAAAAGACTTGCAGAGGCAGAGGATGATTGCCATATCCGGCCGGACCCTCAAGATAAATACCGATATTCCGAAAAAACCGGTGGCTTCACCAAGCCGGACGGTCATTCACCACGATTCGCCCGACCATGAACCCCATATTCGTGTGCAGGAGCGCGACAGACCAGTTCTCCCTGTAGAAAAACTCCCGGAACAAAAAACGGTCATTATTGGCAGGCGAAAAACTGCACCAATAATGGATCGCCCAATCTATGCGGAAGATCCAACTGACACAGAAACTGTGGTTCATGAGGATTTTTCCGTTTCATCAGAACCCGATACCTATACACCCAAAGCAGCCACTGACGGGAAAAATGTCAGCGTGAAAGAGCCGAGTTACCGGGCAAAAGATGATATTTTTGGGGGAAAGAGTGTTGCACGCTCATCGGTTCCAACAGCTCGGGACTCCGGGCTGGTCCATACGCAGCTCACCCCGAAAAATATCGCTGCGAATCCAGCGGAGGAGGAGAGAGAATCGCAGGATGATTCCAACACCGGACAGTCCCAGACTCCGGAGAAAAAACGGAAAATTACCACAAAAAAAGATGATATTTCATGGATCTGATTGAAGGGATCAGTTCGTCTCCATCACTTTTGAATAGGGGATATTCCCGGCCCCGATCTCTGTTTTAATCTCAATACCGTGTTCAACAGTATTCCCTATATAATTCAGCCCGCTGAAGGCAACAATTGAGAGCCGGTAGGGATTGCTGGGTAAATTGAAAACCTGCGTTCCCAAAGTGACGGGAAAGATGAATCCACATTTGTTCATCTGTTGAATGGTCTCTTCAACCTGCGATTTCGCGGCGCAGGGCACTTCACGGACGTTTGCGAGGGCAATGCCGGTTTTTGTTCGGGCAAAACTGGAAATCGTGGTGAGCCCGGAGGAGATAAAAAGTTCCAGAGGATCGATGGTAGTTCCCCGGTAACCGATCAGATCCCTGAAGCGTTTGGGTGTACCCTGTTCGATCTCCAGCCTTCCGCCAAATGCCATCTTAACCGGGATTCCCTTTCTCTGGAATACTCCATCCATGGAAATACTGCAAAGGGTCATCAGACCTACCGATCCGGGAGGGATCCGGGGATCACGATCAATAATCCGGTAAGAGTTAAAAAATCCACAGCCGGATTTTGCCACTTCATCAAAGGCAATGGTAACCTTTTCCAGAGCCTCGGCAGGCACAATAGAGAGATTATACGCAACGTCCCCGGTGCCGGTCTCCGGATCGAACGTGCTCCGGAACGCGAGCCGCTCGAGTTTTGATATGATAAATCCAATCCGGTCGTCAACAAGGGCATTGTCGGTCTCATCCCGGCCAAGAGTGGTCAATACCCTTCCCAGGTTCCCGACCTTCTCGGTAAACCCCATTGTATCAAGATAACTGAGATAGTACTGAACCGCACGGTCACTCAGGACAAAACCCCGCTCCGCCATCAGTTCTGAAAGTCGTTTTGCCCCCACCGGCTCACTGTGCTCTTTTAGGATTCTTAGTATTTCGATATATTTTCTTTCGGTACGAATCATGATCACTTCGCCTCCACAACACCCTTACTATCCTGGTAACGCCCCGAATATAATCGGGTTCCTTCCCTTACCTCATGAAGAACCATCTGTACAATCCGGTCATCCTTCTGTATAGGTATTGTATCTGCACCCATATTGGTCAGGCAAAGCGTCAGTTGCCCCCGAAAACCCGGATCCACAAAGCCTGCACCCAGTAATACACCACGTCTCCCCATCGAGGATCTGCACCGCAATGTTCCGGCAATATCCATAGGGAGTTCAACCCATTCCAGTGTCGGGACAAGCGTGCATACGCCTCGTTCCAGCACGATATTGCCGGCAGCGCGGAGATCATAAGATGCAGGTTGCTGGCATTCAGCCCCATACGGGGTGATAACAAGTTTCCCTGCTGCGCTGTCGAGGTCGAGACGGCGCTCAATTTCAGGTGCAGACAAAATCATCCAGTAGTTTATCGGTAGAAAATACTTAATATCTTTTGATTTAAAGAAGATGAGAAGGATCCATGGGGTAGAGGATATCCTCTTGGGCTTCGAACCCAAGGACGCGGGTTCGATTCCCGCTGGGTCCGTTTTTTCTTGAAATTATTTTAAAAAAAACAAATTTTGATGCAATTTTTCCATAACCATCAACGATTCTGGGAGTAAAGTGTTGCAATGGTGCCGGAGTATCAGGTGTACCAACGCTTTTACTGATTGTGCAAATCACTCCGATCGAGTACTTTTTTAATAATCGGTAAAAACAGTCCGAAAAAAGGTATTATATGTCGTTCCTTCGCGTAGTGTGGCGTCGCTTATGGTGACCGAGCATCCGGATTACTGCAAACAGCACAAGAACCCCCACAATCCCTGCTGCAATAATGGTGATCAGGCCCCAGTCAAGATTCTTTTCCAGGGTGATAGTCTCCGTTGCGGTTGTATTGCCCTGAACGACTTGTTTCTGGATTGATACGGGCTGGTAACCCTCCTTTGAAGCGGTGATATTGTAGAACGAATTAAATTTGAGTCTGGTATTGTACTGCCCGTGAACATCGGTCACACCGAGTACATTCCCGTTGATAGAGATACTGGCATCCGGAATAATCTTCTTGTCGTTATCCTGGACAAGAAGCGTGAAATCGGCGTTCTCCAATGCCATCTGGAAGGTATAGTCATCATTGGTGTTTGATACCTGAATAGGACGACTTACGGTTACATATCCGGTCTTTCGGATCTCAACTGGATAGGTTCCCAGGACAAGGCTGGGTACTGTACTGCGCCCGTACTGGTTGGTTGACCCTGCCAGATTACCATTGATGTATACATCCGCACCATTGATCGCGGCATTGTTTTCATCAAAAACATAGATAAACGCACCAATGGGGGCTTTGGCGATTTCTACAGAATAGAATGCATCGCCTTCACTGATGATTCTTGATTCCAGGTACGTCTGGTATCCCAGTTTCCTGATCTCAATGGAATAGGCTTTTCCGCGGGTAACCGGTATGACCAGTCTTCCTTTGGCATCGGTCTTTCCCACAGACACTGAATCGATACTCACTTCTGCATCGGGAATGGGTGCCTTTCCATCTTTATCCTTGATCTCAATTGCAAAGCGGTCTCCGGAGAGCAACCAGTACTGGATCTCCTGATTTTCCGCAACCATATCCACGGTCCCGCTGCGAGGCTGGTAGTTTGGTGCAATAACATCCACTGAATACAGGGTTACGGCGTTCACTCCAAATGTTGCAGAGCCGGAGAGATCAGTCTGCTTTCCCAACGTCACATTTTCTGCGGAAATATTCACGTTGGCTCCTGAAACCGGCACAAGAGTATCCGAGTCATAAAGACTCACTTTAAGCGTCAGGGTTTTCCTGCTCAGGTTGACCAGAAGGGAGGTTTCATTTCTGCTCACCGTGTTAACCCAGTCATCATAACCGGTCATGGAAACCCGGATATTCAGATCATTCGCTCCGGAATGACTGATATACACCTGACCAAGAGTATTTGCCCGGGCATAGTTGCCACCGTTGAGGAATACCGTAGCGTGAGGAATCGTGGAATTATCAATACTGTCCTGCACAGATATCTGCAGGTTCGTTGCCTGTACTGAGCTGCAGAGAAGGATCAAACACAGCAGAGCAAAAAGGAAACGATGCCTATGACTATTCATGATAAATTATCGCCACCTGCTCATATATCAGCCAATCGGTCTAAATCTCTGAAATTGAGGGCACACGGTCTAAAAGCATACCTTCAACCAGCACCGGCATGAGCCGCCGCCCTTCCTCAATGGCGTTCTGTAGCCGCCAGTTCCGTTCAGCAAACAGAGTAAAGAGCGGTTCTCCGGCTTTGACGAGCTTGCCCTTTTTGGCATGCAGGAGAATACCGGCGCCACGGTCCTGGGGGGCTCCCGCAGTGCGGGCAAGGGTTACAAGGGAACGGTTGTTCATCTCGATTACGTACCCTGATACGGGAGCTTTTATCACAAACTGGTGTTCTCCAGGGATAATATCTTCGGATTTCACCAGGGGATCACCGCCCTGTATCTCAATAATCTGCCGGAATTTTTCGAGCGCTTTTCCATTTGCAAGGATTTCCTGTGCCATTGCTGCTCCGGTACCCCGTGCAGCCTTTCCTGACATTTCAAATGCGATTCCCGCAAGTGAGATACTCTTCTGGATAAAGGAGTTGGGTTCCGTTGCTCCCTCAAGTACCCGGAGGGCTTCTTTGACCTCAAGTTTTGGCCCGATACTGTGCCCTACAGGAATATCCCCATAGGTCAGCGCACATTCAACCTTCATGTTAAGCCGTTCGCCCAGTTCAATAAACTCCCGGGCAAGTTTTCTTCCTTCAGCCATGTTCGCAACTTTGGTATGCTGACCTACGGGGATATCAATAACCACGATATTTGCACCAACGGCATACTTTTTTGCCATGACACTGGCAAGCATCTGACCCCGGGCATCAATCTTGAAAGGGTATTCCTGGATGATGATGCGATCATCGGCAGGTGCGATATTCGTCGCCCCGCCCCAAACAATTGCACCGCCCACTTTTTCGGTCATCTGCTGGACTTCGCTTGCAGAGAACTCAACGAAAGCGAGGACTTCCATGAGATCCGCTGTGCCACCGGCACCCGTGATTGCCCGCGAACTGGTCTTTGGGATTTTCAGGCCGCTTGCAGCGATGATGGGGACTACGAGTAGGGAGATCTTGTTACCCGGCACGCCACCAATGGAATGTTTATCAACAATCGGGCGTGATGCGAACTTGATCTGTTCCCCGGTCTCAACCATCGCACGGGTGAGATGTTCGACTTCATCCATATCGAGCGGGTTGATGTAGGACGCGGTGATGAATGCCGTCAGTTCGGCAGCGGATAAATCGTCGCTGACTACATCCTTGATGATGGTCAGCGTCTCTTCTTTGGTGAGCCGGACACCATCCATCTTCTTTTTTATAAAGTCAAGGGATGCGGGTCTTCGTGCTTCCCGGATCTCTATTTCATCACCATCTTCGAGATGCAAACGCTCATTGGTAATGCGGTATATCCCAACAGTTCCCTGTTGTGCAATCGTTGAGGTTGTCTGCACTAATGCCGCAGATGAAATGCTGTTTTTTGAATTTATTACCTGGACACGATCTCCGTCAAGCACACCGATGCTGCGGGCATCAGCCCTGTTGAGAAGTATGCCTCGCGTTGCAATATCCAAGATTTTTGCACTGAATTTCACTGCCAGTTCCTCCGCATGTAATGAGGCCTCCTTCCGGAAGCATTACAGTTACATCTACGTTAACCGCTCTGGCATTAAAAGGTGCCACGCCGGACCTGGTGAATACGCAAAAACCCGGATAAAATCGTTGTAATAAAACAAACGTTCAGCATGAACGAATCTTGCATGAAATATATCAAAACATTTTCATCGGATATGCAGGAAAGCCAATCCGGCTTAACTCTGAATTTTTGAAAACTGCAAATAAAAAAAAGATTTTTAGATGTTAGTTCAGTGCCTGCGGACAACGATGAACGCAACTGCGCCGAGACCAATCAATGCAATGAGTGCACCGTACCCGGGCGACTTGGTGGTCGGGATCGGGGTCGGGACTGCGGTTGCTACAGTGGTCGGGACTGCGGTTGGTACTGCGGTTGTCATAACAGGTGCTGTAGTTGTAACAACAGGTGCTGCGCCTTCAAGAACATTGAAGAGTGCAGTTCCGGTTGCGGTCTGAAGGATTGCATCTGCAGTAACAATGTACTCGTCCGGTTTGAATGTTGATGAATCAACATCGAACGAGATCTTGTTCATGCCGCTGTCTCCCTTAGCTACCTTGACAGTGCCGGTTGCACCGCTGAACTCGCCGCTCTGGCTCTTCTGAGTCGGCTTGAATGATGATGAGTAGACCTGGACGAGGATTTCGTCATCTACCGCGAGGTTGGTTGCTGCAGTGATGGTGAACTTGTCACCAACGTGCTTGTCGCCAACGGGGTCGATACGAATGACGGGTACCTCGACGAGGAACTGGAGCTTGGTGTAGGTATCATCGACGTTGGGGTCGTTGATTCCCTGGACAAGTGCTTCAGCTGCGTCTGAACCCTGGAGGCTTCCTGCTCCGAGGAGGGTGAAGACGTTTGTACCGGTGGTGAGACCTACTCCGTTCAGCTGCATGTTCCTGACGTAGGTTTTACCTGAAGCTGTATCTTCTACGGGCTTAACATCGAACACATTGTTCTGCATTGGGTGCTGAACAACGACGAAGTACTGGCCGGGGTAGAGTGTCTTGGTTGCTGCCTGGGTGACCTCGTAACTGAACGTGGCGTCAGCGTTTACAGATTCATCCTGGACCTGTCCGGGGGTGGTCGGGTAGTTCTTACCAAGGATCCAGATCTTGACACCAGAGGGGTTACCCTCTGCGGTACCGGTGATGAATACTTTGTCACCCTGAGCGACAGTGGACTGCGATGCAGTTGCTGAAACGAACGGCTTCTTGATGATGATAGAGACCGTTCCGAATGCTGCTTCTGCAAGAGCTGCCGAGTCATACTGCTTGGGCTGGCTTACTGCGTAGATGGTGTACGTGCCTGCATCAAGTGCAACGGCTGATGTTCCCCACTTCCATGACCAGGTGTTGTCACCGTTGACATCAACGATCTTGAATGTATTCAGATCATTGGTTGCAACTGGAACAGTACGGGGGTTGGATGAGTCGATCTTTGAACCGGATGGCTTCAGGTTCGGACCCATGATGAACAGGTAGGTCTTGTAGGACTCGGTGTTGGTACCGGAGAACTTGATCTCCTCTCCGAGGTAGTAGCTCTGGTCGCCGGCTGCCACGATAGTGACTGCGCCCTTCTCGACCTTTACATCGACCTCATCGCTCTTGTACTGTGTACCGAATAAGTTTTCTACACGGATGGTGTATTTCTGTGCCTTGGTCCAGTTGTTGGTTGTGAACTCAATGGTTCTGGTACCAGAGGTTGACAGGGTAACGTTACCATATACATAGGTACCGTTTCCGAGCAGAGCCTTGTTGGCGTCATTTGAACCAGATGCTACATCTTGCCAGATCACTTGGTTATTACCATTTTCGTAGAGGTAGGCACCTACATCCTGAGTACCAAGATAGTAAACGGGTGTAGCGGCGTTAGTGTATTTATCCTGGGTGACACCAAGCTGGTTTGCCTTCACCATCGGGGGCTGGCTATCATATGCACCAGACATTGTGCTGGTACCCTTGACCCAGAAGTGATAGATGGTGTTGGGCTTACCTGTGACAGTAACCGAGAAAGGTTTGCTGCGAACGACTGAGTCCTTGTTGGCTTCGATCTTGATTGTGTCAGAAACCAATGTAACAGTAACTACCTGAGAGACCGTCTTTCCGGTATAATCTGCTCCCGCATTCTTGTAGTTATCATTCATTGCGTTGAGCTTGGACGTTGCGGAAATACTGTAGGTTCCCGGCGGGTATGCATACTGACCATTAACATCAGTAGCATCGGTTGACCAGTTAGAGGGAACGCCACCAATTGCTTGGTATGCCCCACCCCAGGTATATGGCTGGGTAGATACGTTAAGCTTAACAATCGTGTTGGCTAACTTGGATTGGTTCAACAGTGCTGTTAAGGTGGAACCGGATGCGTCCTTAAAGTTGATATCAATGTAACCTTCGAGAGCGTTGTTGTACTGGACCCATGGGAAGTCAGTGGCCGCACCCGTTGGGATTCCATTTGCCCAAGCGGACTGATTTGCGGACCAGCGGTTATTGGCCAGTGCAACGTACTGGTTGGTGTTAATCTTGAAACCAAGGTAGTCTCCCTGGGGGATTGACTTGCCAGTTACATCGAAATTGTTGTTCGTTACACCATTGGTAAAGTCCCAAACCTGAATATCAATGCTTGGATCTGCAGCCACGAATGCAGCCGGTGTGTTTGCGTAACCGGTGGACGTGTTGATAAGATACCAGTTACCGGCATATGCACCAAAGTCTGATGGTTCAACAGTAAACGAGCCACTGCGTCCAACTAATGAAAGTGACTTTGTGGGTGAAGTGGTAGTAAGCTGTGCTGCTGATGCCCACCAGCCAATTTGTGCTGCTGCTCCATCTGCTGCAGGTGCTAATACCGAGGTATTAGTAGGGGTATAATATACTCCGTTGTTCACTACTGCGGACAGGTTCAAGCCCTGTTCTCCAATAAAGACCGTTGCGCCCTGTGTAATGTTCGTTCTGGTTGCGTAGGGAGCTGCCGATACCGGCATCACTACTGCGAGAATGAACAACAGAGCAACTGCAACGAGTGCAATGCTTAATCGCTTAGTCATATGTTTAGTTCCTCCAAAGTTTACATCATACATTTCAAGCCGCGAACCGTTTCGACAGATGCCGAATAACAGTTCTGCGAGCCCCATACTCCGTTTAGACGGAATATGGAACAGTATTTGTTAAAGAGCTAATATATCCTTTGTGGTCATTTTTTTAGGGGATTTAACAACCTAAATGAGCCCCATTTTTGATTTAAAAGAAATAAATAGGGTTTTCATTGCCCCATACTTCTCCGGTTCCCTTCATGGTTTTTTGCACACGGCATTGTGAATTGGTTATATGTCGCGCACGGTGATATTTCACTAAAATCACTGTATACTGTACACAATTGTATAGAATTGTACATTCATCCTTTCCATTGAGATTCTTTTGCAAGAACAATCCAATCAACAGGACTTTTCTAACTGTATGATATACGATTCTCCCTGTAAAAATGATGCCCCGGCCCCCGCCCATACACCTTCAGGAGAAGCATGACATCTACTCCGCTCAAAGGATTCCCATTCTATACCCAATCTGAATGCTACATCTGCAATCACCCCTCATCAAAGCCAGAAGTGCAAAATCCCAGACTCTGGACATAGGTATGAACATTTTACCCTTCGCGATTTCCAAATGAAGAGGGAGAATATGAACCCACTTTAAGTAATTAGAGCTGCCTGATAGCATACTGTACAATAATACAATGTACCATCCTTTTCATTTCTTACATACTAAGAATGGCAATCCACATCATTACCCTCAGTGTCCGGCACACATTTCAACACATATACAATATACCAAAACCCACATTTCTTCATGAGAGTTATCCGGGCTCCAAGCATCGGGGGGGCACACGAACAGGTCATTAAAATGATCTTAGAGAAAGGCTGGACCCTCCGGACAGAAGATGCCGAAGCAACAGTCGAGTTCGAAGAAGTTACCCTGCAGGTGGACACCCCGCTTGCCGAACCCATGACAAGCCCGCACTCCCGGTTCCAGCAGAGATTCGTTGAACAGTATGCCCGGGACCTGATTCACGGATCAAACGCAAACTTCGAGTACGATTACCATGGGCGCCTCTTCGACTGGGGCGAACGCCTTGTCACTGATGGGCAGCCAGTGCATGTGGACCAGATTGCCTATATTGTGGACAAACTCCGGTCCCAGCCGGAAACCCGAAGGGCAGTCGCAATTACCTGGAACCCGGTTATTGATGAGAAACTCGATGACTGTCCCTGCCTCCAGCTCGTCCAGTGCGTGGTGCGGGACAACAAACTCCACATGCGGGTGGTCTTCCGCTCCAATGATATGCTCACCGCTGCCGGTGCCAATATGTATGCCCTTGTCCAGCTCCAGAAACATATCGCCGATCAGCTCGGTATTACCTGCGGAACATACACCCACATCTCGCTCGTTCCTCACATCTATTATATCCGGGATATGCATGATATCGAACCGTTCTGCGGCAAAGGCGAGTTCATCCACCCGGTCAAAGAAGTCTGCCGCGCCTGCAAAGGATGTAAGCGGGCGGAGAGCATATAACCGGCACAAATAATCCGTCACTTTAATTAAGCTACAGCGGCAAAAAGTATGAGGCATATAGCCCGGTAGTGTAGCGGTCAATCATGGTGGCCTCTGGAGCCGCCGACAGCAGTTCGAATCTGCTCCGGGCTACTTCTTTTCGCGTTTTTGTTAAAAATGATTGAATCATTTTAATTCTAACTGATTCTGCAACGCCAGCCTGCGTATGTAAAAAATTATGCGATAAGCGCCGGCAGGATACAGCAGATAAAAATTGCACTGAAAGTTCCCGCTCCGCCAATGCTCATTTCAGGAACTTCAAGATCCCTGATACGATTGAGCCGGGCGATATTTCCCCCAAGCAGGGTACCGACAGTCCCGCTCACAAAGGCTACGACCGTAGCCGGAATACCGGCTCCCCCAAACAGGAGCAGGCCCATAAGAAGGGCGGTGAGGGCCGGTATAAGCAGGGGAACACGCAATCCCACACCGGATACCGGTCGCGTTGCGAAATAGGTGATGAGGGCCACAACCAAAATCCCCGCTCCCACCGGCACAATCAATGAGGAGCTGGTAATCGAAAATGCCTGGTATAACAGGTAGAGCGATATGCACACGGGCAGAATCGCACCCCCAAGATTAATTGAGACAACGGTCTCCCAGACCGGATCCGCCTGCCACGGCGAACCGGATCCGAATACTGCCGTGGTATCAGAATTCATCCGGACCATATCGCGTTTGATCCGGTATAACGGGATACTGACATAACTTCCAAAGAGCATCAGCAGGACAACGGCAATGGCCGTAATCCAGGAAAAACCCAGTTTGGTAAATGCAGCTCCGATTACCCCGAGAATGAGCAGGGGAATGAGGACAATAATCAACCCGACAAACAGGAGAATTGCGAGCACCGGGAGGGCCCCGGCAGAAACAAAACGGACACCATCAGCCATGCTGCTCTCACACCCCTGACCGGGTGCAGACAATCGCCGCATGATCCTGGTGGTAGGGTGCAAGCCAGATACTCTCCTGCACTACAAACCCTGCTGAAGTGAGTGCATCCACGGTCTCCTGGAAGACAACATCGGGCTCTTTTCTGACATCAACACTCCGGGTCTTGAGCATCAGGATAATCTGCCCACCGGGACGCAGGAACGCGGAGTTCCGGATTGCAATTGTTGCCTGATCCGGCTGAGCTACATCCTGATACACGAGATCCACCATTTCAACCAAAGGTGCGTACTGCTCCGGGCGGGTTGCATCAGCCATAATCGGCACAATATTTTTGCGGCGGCGGGACACTTCGAGCAAATCCTGCATGGGGCGGGGAGCGAACTCAATAGCATAAACCACATCGGCATAATCCGCCACATGCGAGACGGTAGTCCCGTTTGCAGCACCCAGATAGAGTACCCGGGTTTCCGCTGTTATCTCCACACCAGTTCCCTTATGGTAGAGGGCCGCCAGCTTGCTGCGGAACGGATCCCAAACCCGCGCAGTGCCCAGCATACGTTCACTGTATACACCGCCTTCGCCATGCGAAACCAGCACATCGCCAATCCAGATCATGATTCATTCTCCTTTCCGGTTATTTTTTCGGTCCCTTTTCCGGTACTATTCATAGTCAGATCGATGCGTGCCTGCGCAGATTCGAGGAACTCCGGGTCCGCAACCCCCCGGTAGTGATCGATCCGGGCGGCAATTGCCAGTTTTCCGGCAAGTACGCGGGCAACCTTGCCACGGCAATCCCGGGGCGCATTGTGTACCCTCCGGTGCTGGAAGATGATCCCGTGCTTGGGAGACGGTGTCTTTGTCCGGAGATGGGCAAACAGGGCCGTCCTTGCACCGAGCACCTGAATAGCGCTGGCTGGCATACGGGAAAGATCTGAAAGTCCACCGGCGTGCGCCATAAGCCGGGCGGCAACCAGCCCGCCGATAAGTGCACTGGTATTCGGCATCACGTCATTCGCCCGTCCCGAAACCGCTTTTGCAAGTTCCGTCCGGGTAGCAGAGAGACGCTCAATCTCCCCGGCCACGAAAGAAAGCGCACCACGGGATTTCTCTCGGATGTTCTTCACCACGATGTGCGCAGGCGTCTTTCGATACTTCCGGGTGAAGGTCGGATGCCGGAGCTGGTACCATTCCACTGCCCGTTCGGTAAGCAGGTTGATCACGGTATCCATCTCATCAAGAGTCCTCACCATCTGGAGCAGTTCGGCATCCTTGCCGGAATACTGCTGGCGTATGTCGCGATCGGCAGCAGCAAAACAGACCTCGCGGAGTCTTGCAATATAATCCGCACGGTCACGGCATGCGCCGCACGCGACCGCAGTTTCCCAGGTAAGAGGAATAAAAGGGTCCATACTGGTGCGAATCGTGCGGACACGGTCAGCTTTTGCCTGCGCATCACCGCCAGAGGGTGTACACTGTCCATCCTCGACATCCCCGAACCAGTAGGATCGCATAGTAGAAAGATAAGGGGTGTGAGTCCGTATAAAACCATAGATCAACCTGGCCACCCCAACGTTGAAAGGCATGTACGAATGTCGGGATCAGATACCCGCAATACCAAACGAGTAAAGCATCACCGGGATCATAATCGCACCCATACAGTACATTCTCGGCACATTCACCAGGTGCGGCACAAGGCCAAGCGCTGTTGCAAGGATCAGGACCATAATGCCGAACGGGCCGGTGAGGATGATGCAGAGAATGATAATGAACGCAATAACTGCACGGTTCAGTAACCACGCATCAATCCCATTGAGATGATGCGCATATTTTGAGAGCCACACGGTAATCAGGTATGCAGCAACGGCCGCAAGCACGCCGATCACGGTGAGCTCGCTCATCGAAGGCAGCGGCAGTTCCGAAAGAGCGACCATCACGCCGTTGCGCATCCTCGACAGGGCAAATAGTGCAGCAAGGCCGATGAAAGCATTGGAGGTGTTTGCCGCATTCGTTGCGAGGATATACGCGCGACGATCCTTGTCGTACCCGATCACTGATGCAAGCACCCCGTTTGCCGATGCCGTGGAAAGACCGGGAAGCCAGCCAACTGCAACACCGGCTGCTGTGCCAAGCACCGAGCATTTCACTACAGTCCGGTCGTCCATGCGAATGCCTTTGAACTGCTGGTCGGGCATCTTCCCCTGCGAGGAGGTGAGGAGTACCGAAATACCGAACAATCCGGTAAGCAGCGGCATGAGAATCGCACTGCCTCCCGCAAGAGTGTGCCAGCCGAGAAATGCATAGTGGAGCGAGAACGCACCCAGCAGTCCGGAGACAATGAAGATACCAAACGCCCAGCCCGGCGCCTCGCTGGTGACGATCATATACCCCACCGAAGCAATCAGCAGGATGCCAATCCACCAGTCAAAGTACGGCTGGAGTGCCGGGAGTAACAGGAAACAGAGAATCGATAGCGGCACTGCAATTATCATCGCACAGGCACTGCCCAGTGCAGCGATCCGCACGGCTTCTTCTCCATTGCCTTCAAGGCAGAGAGCATGGGCGGGCAGTACCGCAAGCGATGTATCGGCATCCGGAATACCGAGAAATGTGCTGGGAATCGCATCGACAAATGTGTGGGTGATAAGGGCTGCAAACATCGCACCGGCAAGCGCGACCGGTCCGAGCAGTGACAGGAGCGCAACCTGCATGCTCAAGAGTACACCGGCAAGGGTGTTGGCATGCACCCCGGGGATGATCCCGCTGATGGTGCCGAGAATCACCCCGATAACGACACCCAGCAGGATCTCTATCATTGACTAAAGATAAGGGAGAGCGAACATAAATTCACCGAAATGCATATGATATTATCATACAGGGGCCATGAATCCGTAATGAATATCGCAGTCACCCGTCTTTCAGGAAAAGAGAAGAGCGATGCTGCGCGATGCGCAAAGGCCGGGCATACCTGCTACAGCGTTCACCCGCTCCGCTCGGATCTGCGCGATGCGGAGATCGCGGAGTTTGTGAAGGGAGTTGAGCGCAATGAGTTCGACTGCATCTTCTTTACCAGCGCCCTCCCGGCAAAGATCATTGCCCCGCTCCTCAAAAAGGTCCCCCGCGTGATTGCGATCGGGCCCCAGACTGCAAAAGAACTGGTGCAATCCGGTATCGCGTGCGAGACGCTCCCGGGATTTTATTCACGGGACTTTGTTCCCTATCTCGGCGACTGGATCCGGGAAAAACATATCGGCATCCCCCGAGCCGATGTCCCGAACCCTATGCTCATCGATGCGATCACGGCAGCGGGGGGAATTGTCCATGAATTCCGGTGTTATGGGCTTGAACCTACCGGAGAGACGCTTGCGCTTGATGCAGCTGAAGCAATCCTCTTTACCAGTGCCATGTCATATACAAAAGCTATCTGGACACCACGCAGTAATCTGCTCGTCATGGCAATTGGTGACATAACGGCAGCGGCCATGCGTTCGGGGGGCACGGTGCCTGCAATCGTGGGAGACGGGTCTCTTGAAGGGACCCTTGCGGCACTCAACGAATATCTCGACAATAACCGGAGCAAATAATATGGAATTACCGATTGCGGATAATGAGCAGACTCAGCAGGAAAAAAAGGCGGCCTTATGGAAAGGTGCGGGCATCATCGTAGTGGACAAGACCCAAGGTCCGTCAAGCCACGAGATCGCCGCATGGGTTGGGCAGATGCTCGGGTGCGAAGTGGGGCATTCCGGCACGCTTGATCCCCAGGTTTCCGGGTTACTTCTCATTATGCTCGGCAACGCTGTTCGTCTCGCACCGCTGCTCCTTGCCCATGACAAGGAATATGTCTGCCTGATGCGGCTGCATGGCGATGTCGACCCGGCCTGTATCCAGAAGATGGGAGAGGAGTTCACCGGCAGACTCTACCAGCGCCCGCCCCGTAAAAGCGCGGTCAAGCGGAATTTGCGGATCCGCACGATCCACAAACTCGAGATCCTCAGTATCGAGGGACGCCTTGTCCTCTTCCGGGTGAACTGCGAGGCAGGAACTTACATCCGCTCGCTCTGCCACCACATGGGTTTTGCGCTGGGCGTCGGGGGGCACATGCAGGAGCTGCGCCGCACCCGTTCCGGGACATTCGATGAGACGACCATGCACACGCTCCACGAGCTCAAGGATGCCTGCGTGGCGGCAGAAGCCGGGGACCGGGCGGCTCTTGAGTCCATGGTGATGTCGGTCGATGCCGCAGTGCCGGATCTTCCGGCAGTTATTGTGCGCGATACCGCGATCGATGCGATCTGCCGGGGCGCGATCCTTGCAGGTGTTGGGGTGATCAGTTGCGATGAGTTCGGTAAGAACCAGACTGTTGCGGTCCTCTCCCAGAAACGCGAATTTGTCTGCCTGGGCAAGGCGCTCGTCCCATCGTCATCGTTTAAACCCGGTGAGACCGGACTGGTTGTTGCACCTACATCCGTGTTCCTGGCTCCGGGGACCTATCCCCGTGGCTGGACGAAATCTGATAAGCCCGTATCACACGATAAGAAACCGGCGAAAAAACCGGTACAGAAACCAGCCAGAAGACCCTCCCCCCAGTTCCAGAGAAAGAGATACCATTAAAAAAATCCCCCGCATACAGATAGGATACACTTTTTGCTGAGGTAGTCTAGCGGTAGGGCGCAGGCCTGGAAAGCCTGTGGTGCGAAAGTGCCTCGGGGGTTCAATTCCCCCCCTCACCCCCCTCAGCGCTTCATCTTGTTTTCTTGGATTTTTGGTTCTTTTTAAAAAACCTGAAGCGAAGCAATAGTCGCTCATTGGGGTCTTCATCCATTGACTTTCACTCTGCGGATCCCTGCTGAATGGGGGGTAGGGTCCCCACTTAACCTAAGAGGGGAGGGTGGGGGTCAAAACTTTTTCAAGTGAAGGGGGGGTGAGCACCCACCCCTCTTTTTTTGGAAGGGAGGGTCCCCTCCGGGCACACAAGGGGACCCTACCCCCTCCCGCTGATAAGCATGAAAAATACTCTCCGTCGTGATTCCACACGAAACCATGCTGGAGTTTATGCAAAAAAGGGGGGGTAGGGCCCCCACTTAGCCTAAGAGGGGAGGGCGGGGGTCAAAACTTTTTCAAGTGAAGGGGGGGTTCCCCTAGTGCAAATGAGGGGCCCCCATCCCCATATGAATTTTAAGGGAACCTGGAAAGAGTCAGCACTTACTGCCGAATGCCCGTCCCGACTCGAACGCCTTCACATTGATCTCCACGGTCTTTTTCGGCACAAGGCGCCGGACCGCTTCAAGCAGTGACTCGGGTTTGAGGGGTATGGATCCGGATGCAGCACCCAGCATCACCACATTCTGGGAGAGCGGACTTCCTGCATCAGCTGCCATTTTGTCTGCATCGAGCAAGCACAGAGAGTTCTTCTTCAGCGCGGCAATAACCTCATCTTCCGTTGGCGCGACAAGTTTCTGCGTGTATACCGATGTGGGTAGCACGACATGATTATTGACAACAATCCGCCCCTCTTTTTTCAGGTAATGGGCATAGCGGAGGGCTTCCAGGAGATCGAACGCGATCATGAGATCCGCCTGCCCGGGGGGGATCAGGGGGCCGAATAAACCGTCTATACGGATATGACTCTCAACGGAGCCGCCGCGTTGAGCCATACCGTGGGTCTCGGCTCCTTTCACCGGCCTCCCTTCAATCAGGCAGGCTTCGCCAAGGATATTGGAAGCAAGGATCGTTCCCTGCCCCCCGATTCCTACCATCAGAATATCGAAACTTCCGCTCATTTCTTCCCCTCCCTGCCTATTGCTCCCACAGGACATAGCTGGACGCAGACGGCACACCCGCTGCAGAGATCATTGATCGATGCCTTATTATCGACAAACTCGATGGCAGGGCACCCGAACCGCACGCAGTTGCCGCAACCGGTGCAGGTTTCAGCATCGACCTGATACCGACCGCGCTTTATCCCGGCACGGCGGGCAGTGATCACGCACATCTGCTTTGCGATGATAACCTTGACACCTTTGCGTTTCTTTGCTGCCTCGAGGACATTGATCATACCAGTGAGATCGTACGGGTCGATGGTCTCGACAAAACTGGCACCACAGGAGCGGCAGATCGCATCGAGCGAGATAGGCGGGCTCTCTACACCGCAGGCAGTCGCACCGCTGTTCGGGTTCGGCTGGTGGCCGGTCATTGCCGTGATCCGGTTATCAAGGATCACGACTGTCATGTTCGCGCCATTGTAGACTGCATTCATCAGGCCCTGGATACCCGTATGGAGGAACGTGGAATCTCCGATGGTACAGATCACATCCCGTGGCTCTCCGGAATGGGCGATACCGCTGCCAACGGTAATAGATGCCCCCATGCAGATCGTTGTATCCACTGCACCAAGCTGAAGCCCCAGCGTGTAACAGCCAATGTCGCTGGGATAAATCGCGTCTTTGAAGACTTTTTTAATCGCATAGAACGCCACGCGGTGATGACAGCCGGCACACAGGATCGGCGGACGGGGGGGCAGGTTCTGCACAGCATCTACCGTTGGGAACGGGTTGTGAGGCAGGACTCCGGCCTTTGCCATAATCGCTGCAACAGCTGGTGGGGACAATTCTCCTTCATAGGATGCATACCCGTTTTTCTTCCCGAACACGGGCACACAACCGGCTACCTGCCGGACAATCTCTTCAACTTCCGGCGCAAGTTCCTCGATTACCAGTATTTTTTCATGCTTCTGAACAAAGGCACCGAGCCATTCCTCATCGATAGGATAGGCACCGATCTTCATAAATGAAACACCGGCAGGCAGCAGTTCCTGTACATAGGATGCAGCAATACCACTGGCAATAACGGCAGTCTTTCCCCGTATTTCAAAACGGTTGAATCCCAGTTCCACCAGCCGTTTTTTTATTGCGGGCTGCTTCTCGTTGAGTTTCTTGTGGAGGATGCGGGTATGGGCCGGGATTACGACATACTGGCGCGGATCCTTGTGGAACTCTCCTTTGCGGGTACTGGGGACAACATCTCCCAGCGCAACGTCTCCTTTCGAGTGACAGATACGGGTTGTCGGGCGGAATATCACCGGTAATCCAAACTCTTCGGAAAGACCGAACGCCGCGGGGATCATATCATGCGCTTCCTGCACGCTGGCAGGATCAAAACAGGGTACCCGCGCGAAATGGGCATAGCACCGGGTATCCTGTTCATTCTGGGAACTGTGCGCGAATGGATCATCTGCACTCAGGATCACAAGACCCCCGGTAACACCGGTATAGGCACTGGTCATGAGCGGATCGGCAGCAACATTGAGCCCCACGTGTTTCATGGTACAGAGTGCGCGGATGCCACACCATGCAGCGGCAAGGGCGTTTTCCAGTGCCACCTTCTCGTTCACCGACCATTCAAGGTAATATGACCGATCCGGTTGTGCCCGCAGTACATCAACGACTTCCGATGAAGGCGTACCGGGGTAACCGCTCACAAAATCCACACCGGATTCAATACAGGCGTGGGCGATCGCTTCATTCCCAAGGAGATATTTTCGTTCCATGATCCTGTCCGTACTATTACCGTGATTTTTCTGCACATATCCCTATCTGAATACTACTCAGGTTTGTCCGGGCGATTCACAACCTATAAAAACTCTGGTGGAGTAGTTATTAGGGTAAAATAAGGCAATCTTTTGGGCCCGTAGCATAGCCCGGTGGTGCGCCCGGCTGATAACCGGGAGGTCATGTGTTCGAATCACATCGGGCCCATCCAGCGCAATTTTGTTTTTATGATTTATCATTCGCTTCGAAGAGATGATATTATCATTCTTTTTCAGAGCAGCACTTTTTAGGGTCTGAAACTCATGGTCACCCTGAATAATTACGGTGCAAAAACCATGACCGGTTTCATGCCGCACCATATCATACGCAATGGGTAACTCATCCCGAAATTTTTTCCGATTGGGAATAAAATCGAGGAATCTGCTGAAGAAATGCAGACCATGCTAAAAATCTAAAAAAAGAAAAATATGAGATTTTTCACGCTTTTGTGGCAAAAGTATACCCGATTACCTTATCGAGTGCTGCAATCAGTGCCTCTTCACCCTCAAGGTAATCGTGAAGCGCACGATAAAGCATGAACAGGACGTCATAGCCATAATGCTCAAGTGCGGTCTGTGCATCGATAGGGTTCAGGTATGAATCGGTAAGAAAACCATCAAAACTGTACATTAATTCAAATATTTTCCCTTCATCGGACAAGACACAGAACTGATCGGTGATCTGTTTCTGGGGGTTGTCCGGGCGGAATGCAGCAGGTTCGGATTTTCCGAGAATGATCATCTTCCGGGGATAATACATGGGATCGTAAATTTCCCCTTTGGTATCCTGCTTGCCCATTTTGAGCAAATCGAGACCAACTGTTTTTACTACAGGTATGGCAGATTTTGCCATACGGGCGAGAAGTTTTGCATCATTCTCTTTGATCTTGGCCGAAAGATCTGCTGTCTTCCCCCGGTTCGCTTCGATCTTCTCTATCAGTTTTTCAAACCCGGTTTCAATTTCATCCATTGCATTCACCAGAACCCGTCACAATTTTGCGAAGGTTAAGATCTGTTTATACTACGGCTATAAAACCACTTGTTTCCTGAACCGGGTTCTGCCCCCGGGAAATACCTGACTGACAAGTTCCCCGATAAAAAAAACCTTCGATAGTAGGTAATGACTGCTTTTCCTTCATGTCCCAATGGGAGGTCATGATTGAGAACTATGCCGGTATAGTTCGGAGTTCTTGCCATCAACAGATCCATTAAACGCATTCGGATACAAGGCCAGTTTTTCTTCCTTTTGATTTTTCCTGTGCCACGATATACTGCATTGCGCAAGCACAACGCTTAACCAATGGCACCCATAATCTGTTTACCATGATGAGAATCGGGCTGCTCGGCTGTGGCAATATCGGGCATATCATCGCACAGCATGCGGGCAGTTTCGAGATAACAGCCGTATTCGACCAGGTTCTGGAACGGGCAGAGGAGATCGCAGCCCTGTCGGGAGCCCGGACCTATGAAAATGTTGAGGCATTTCTTTCTGCGGATATTGATATCATTGTCGAGGCAGCCTCAGTTAACGCGGTAAAAATCTATGCGGGAAAGGTCCTTTCCCACCACAAAGATATGGTGATCATGAGTGTCGGGGCACTTGCCGATACAGCGTTTCACGAAGAGCTCAGGAAAATCGCACTTGAGTCAGGGCAAAAAATCTACATCCCCAGCGGCGCGATATTCGGGCTCGATAACCTGAAGATTGGCAGGATCTCAAAGTTCAAAAAGCTCCTTCTCAGGACGACAAAAAGTCCAAAATCCCTGGGTATTGCTTCTGATTCCCGCAGGATGATATTCTCGGGAAAAGCCAATGAATGCATCAAGGCATTCCCAAAAAACGTCAATGTCTCGGTTGCCATGAGCCTTGCGGCAGGACAGGATACGGATGTGGAGCTCTGGATCGATCCCGCTGTCGACCGGAATGTGCACGAGTTGTTTGTTGAAGGGGATTTCGGCGAAACCTATGTCAAAGTGACAAATTTCCCGAGCCCGGACAACCCGGCAACAAGCTACCTCGCGGCTCTTTCCATCCTTTCGCTCCTTGAAGATCTTAACAGTCCGATCGTGGTAGGAACATGATTCCGGCGTATTGGTGAATACATCTATGGTTTCGCTCGATTACCTGCTCCATTTTATCGACGAGGATGCCCCATTCGGGGATGTGACATCAGAATCAGTTATATCCGACATCCGCTGTCATGCAGAGATTTCTTCAGAGCAGAATGGCACGATTGCCGGGCTCTGCGAAGCAACCATGCTGTTTTCTCATTATGGTATTTCGGTAGAGCAGGTTGCGCATGACGGAGATACGGTAAAAGCAGGAGATATCCTCCTCATACTCACAGGAAATGCAAAAAAGATCCTGCTGGTTGAACGTACTGCACTCAACATCATCGGCAGGATGAGTGGCATTGCATCCCAGACGCGGGAGATGGTAAAGATCGTTTCAGCAATAAACGGACACTGCCGGATCGCAGCAACGCGAAAAACCTGCCCCGGGTTCAGGATACTAGACAAAAAGGCAGTGCAGATCGGTGGCGGGGATCCCCACCGTGAGACCCTGAGCGATGGTATCCTTATCAAAGACAACCACCTGGCACTGGTTTCCCTGAAAGATGCTATATCAGCTGCAAAAAAGGCAACCATCTACAAGAAGATCGAGGTGGAAGTCGAAACAACAGACGATGCCCTGCTGGCTGCATCCGTGGGTGCGGATATTATCCTTCTCGACAATATGAATCCCGGGCTTGTAAAAACCACACTCGACGCACTCAGGGAAAAGGGATTACGGGAGCGGGTGACTATCGAATTGTCGGGGGGGATTGATCATACCACGCTCCGTGACTTTGCATCATTGGATGTCGATGTCATCAGCATAGGTGCACTCACGCACACGGTCAGGAATTTTTCCGTAAAACTTGAAATTCAGCCGGAATAATAACCAACAATTCCTATTCCCGATACACAAAGGGCTAATTTTTTACCATCTTTGGGAGTTTTAAGAGAAATTCTTGTGTTTTCCTGACATTTTTTCTAAAGAATAAAAGGAAAACCTTAATAGTCCGACACCACGTATCGGAGGCTATTGAGGCTGGATAATGGGCGATACTGAATTGCCGGTTCCTGAAAAAGAAATCCCTGAAGAAGATCCTGTTGTCGTAGAAGAGCGGCGAAAGGGACGAGTTAAAGAATATATCAACCTCTTAAAAAGTGATCACCTCCATTACCGCTGGAAAGCCGCAGAAGCACTGGGAGAGGAGGGGGACCCGGAAGCGGTAGAACCACTCTTGAAAGCACTTAATGATCCCTACGTCGATGTCCAGTGGCTTGCTGCAAAATCATTGGGAAAACTTGGCGATCTTCGGGCAGTTGAGCCCCTGATTGCGGCACTGAAAGCCGATGACAAATGGCTCCGCCAGGGTGCGGCATGGGGGCTGGGAAGGCTCCGTGATCCACGGGCGGTTGAATCACTTCTCGCACTTCTTGGCGATAAGAAAAAAGGCGTACGGAAAAATACCGCATGGGCATTGGGAAACATCGGTGACAAACGAGCCATCGAAGGACTTACTGCTTTGTTAAAAGATCCTGATGAGGAGGTCCGTGAAGCTGCACAGAAAGCACTGGCCTCCATCAACAGGGGGAAAAATGTTGTTTTTACTACTCCTGGATAATTTCGCAACAGAACCAGTATGTCTGTAATCAATTTATTTTGCAAAACGGATATCTTCTGCAGAATTTACCATAATTTCTTTCTTCCCGCGATAGGTCTCGACAATCCCATATGCTGAAATACGATCTCCTTTCTTCACCACCAAATCACGGGCTGCCTGAGCAGGAATAAAAATCGTGATATCATTGATCTGGACGGTCATGTGCCCACCGGTTTTTGTCAGGGCAACCTGATCGATGGTCCCTTCAACATACACCAGTTCGCCATCTGCTGAATTGTTCGTAAATGGCTTGGAAAAGGGTTGTTTTCCGAGCGAACCCAGAATCAGGTGCGCTGCTATTACGGCTACTGCAACGCCGATCAACAGCAGGATTGCCACCCGTTCCTGGCGTTCGAACATAATGGAGTATTGAAAATGGGAATTTAAATTACCGATAGTTTAATGTGTTAACAGTGTTAACATATTGAACATGTATTCTACAACATTACCCCCGTCATCAAAGACGGTGCTTGAGATACTGGATCACGGCGGCGCAATGACCCACAAAGACATTGTATCGCAAACAAAACTCGCCCCGCGGACCGTGCGGTATGCCTTAAAGAAACTCAAAGAACGCCACCTCATCATCGAGAAGTTCAACTTCCGGGATGCACGGCAGATTATCTACCAGAACCGCACTGAACAGGCAACTAAGCCCCAACCCGCGTGTGTATGACAAAACATACCTGTACCCTGATGCACTGTGACACAATGGTCCGGAATCTCCTCCCACCGATGAGAGCGGAAATGGTGTCCCGGCTCGTCCAGAAACAAGGACTCAGCCAGAGCGATGCTGCAAAACGGCTCGGTGTAACACGGGCAGCAGTTTCCCAGTACATGAGCAGAAAGCGGGGTGCGGGCGAAGTTGAACTGTCAACAGAACTGGATTCAATTATTGATCGCTGGGCTCTTGCCGTAGTCACCGGAGAGAGCGATATTAACCTGTGTGACGTGTGCCAGTGTGCACTCAAGAAATTCTGATCCTATGTGTTCGGTGTGAACACCTGTTTTTCGCAGCAATATTTTGCTGATTTCTCCGATTCTTATTCTACTTCTTCTAAATTGACGTTCTCTCTACCGGATATGCCTGCGATAGTAGATGATAAGCAGCAGCAGGATGACAACAGCCACTATGACGATTTTGAGATAATCTGTTTTCTTTTCCGGGGATGTCACCGCATGATTCCAGTCATCTTCAAACACGCTCAGGAAATACCGGGCAACACCGGGATGATCGATGATTACCCCGGCTTCCCGGTTGAAATTGGGAGAATTGCTGTTCCAGTTGATGCTGCTCACCAGCACCCGCTGCCCGTCAACAATCACACCTTTGTTATGGATCTTCTCCAGGTTACTTGCGGTCAGATCCGCACAACGCGCTTCAAGCGGAATGTGTTCGGTTGTTCCGATACGAGTGATAAGGGCAGCCATCTCGTCGTTGTCCTTTTCGTCTTCGGTATTATACCAGTACGAGTCCAGCAGCACCCTAACATGGACACCGCGACGGGACGCGTTAATTGCGGATGCAAGATACGGGTTTAACGTCAGGGGCGTCTCGTTGGTAATGTATGCCTGCTCAATCTCGATGGTCGTTTGCGAGGACTGTATCAGATCAGTAATCTGACTGCTGGTGTCAGGTGCAATAACAGGTCTGACTGTAGCACCGGAAAAACGAGCGGGTGTAAATTCGACTGCGTGCTTCGATGAGGGGACTGGTTCGGCATTACCCGGGGAGCCGTTGATGGGGATTACTGATTGGCTACTCGAATCGAACCTGTAAACCGTTGAAAAATACCCGGCAAGTGCAGGATCTTCAAGATACACACCCCACCCGCGGTTACTGTTGAAACCCGGAGGGGGAAATCCACTGTACTTGAAATTCTCACTCGTGAGCAGGACTGCCCGGCGGTCGATAACAACATATTTTGCATGGTCATAGCGATAAGGTGGATGAGCACCATTGTCGGAAGCCATCGTAAAGACCGGGATTCCCCCGGTATTCATCCTCCAGATCGCAGATTTTCCCTCTGTACTTATCCCACCGACCGGCCCCCCCTCGATAAGAACCGCAACATCCACTCCCCGCTGCCGTGCAGAGATCAGGGAATCGGCCATCACAGGACTGGAAAATTCATAGACATTGAGAAGGATCTCATCCGATGCATGATCCACAACATAGGTAAACATCTCACTGGAGCAGTCCGGGGAGACGAAAGTCGTGACGGTTACATTATGGAATACTGCTGGTTCAAACCGGGACTGACCGATCATAAGAGGGCGGGGATCCCACATCCCATTCTCGAAGTAATGAACCTGCCCTTCGCGGGGTTTCACATCCTGCGGCCATACAACACGCTGGATCAGGTCAGTGTTTTCGTAGAGCAATAGTTCGTCTCCGGTATTTGCAAGACGGAGCGGATTGCCATTGATGACATTTGGTACAACTGGTGAATAGTCCAGCCACTCGAAATCCGGCAGTTTTCCATGACTTTGTAAAAATGCCGGCCCACTGCGGGCGACAATCAGGGCGCCATTGATTTGCGTCCCGGGAGGAAAACGGAATCCCCCCCTCCCATCAGAGATTGTTATGCCATCAAGCGATCCGGTGCCGGATAGCACCAGGTACTCATCCATATCATCATGGAGATACGGATCGGGGCAAAATTCCGTAATCCTGATGGCAGTGCCTGCATGAACAACACCCACAATGAGCAGGAATAAAATGAAAAGCAGGCAGAACCGGCGCATTGATCCAGTTGTTTCTCCATCCCCCTTTTATAATCTGGCGATATAATTCTCCGGAGAGATGGTGCAGGCAGGAGAATCACCGGGTAACCCGCAGGCCCCGCTGGTAGTGAAACTGGGGGGAAGCCTGCATCACCAGATTCCTGACATTATACCGTTGTTATGCAAATCCAGGCGCCCGTTGCTGGTTATTCCCGGGGGGGGAATATTTGCCGATGCCGTAAGGCAGGAAGCGGTGACAGATGATGCCGCACACTGGATGGCTATTGCTGCAATGGAGCAGTATGGCTGGCTGATCGCATCGCAGGGAATGAAGACAACCGATATACTCGCAGTGCCGGAAACAACCACGGTCTTTCTTCCCTATGTCAGCATGAGACATCGCGATCCCCTCCCTCACTCCTGGGATATCACATCAGACTCCATTGCTGCATGGATAGCAGCTGAACTGGGAATTGAGCTCCTCCTCCTCAAATCAGTTGACGGGATCTTCCTCAATGGACTATTTCAGAAACAGGTAACAACACCCATTGATACTGAACAAGTAGATCCATTTTTCATCCCCTTTGTCCTGAAACACCGGATAAAAACAACCATTATCAACGGAAAAGAGGGAGAATGGGTAGACAAATTCCTGAAAGGTCAAACAGTCAGGTGCTCCCGGATTAGTACAACCTTTTAAAGGTTCTAAAAGAGATACTATAGGAATCCTTGGAGGAGCTAAATGTCAGATAAAAAATGTACATCCTGCAGTGCTCCGCTTGCAGAAGAGGGCGCAACGATATTCGGGTGCCCCGCATGCGGTTTTGAGATTGACCGGTGTTACCGGTGCAGAGAACAGAGCATCCCCTACACCTGCCCGAAATGTGGATTTGGGGGACCGTAAGGTATGGGAAGTGTTGCAGTCATTATGCGGGTGATGCCGGATTCACCCGATGTCGATCTTGAACAACTCAAGAAGGCACTCAAAGAAAAACTGCCCGGTATTCAGGACATGCAGATAGAGCCCATCGGATTTGGCTTAAAAGCAATCAAGCTTGCCGCAGTTGTCAATGACTGTGGGGGCGAAACAGATGCAATCGAAAAGTCCCTCAGCGAGATCGCGGGCGTTGAGCGGGCAGAGATTATTGAAGTGACACTGAACTAAAACAGTCAGTTCATCTTTTTTTCATTTATCTTCAAGAGCCGCGAGAACTTTCTGGGTATTCTTCCGTATTTTTTCAACAGACTTTCGGAATGCAATCACTTCAGATTCATCGATCCTGATAGTGATCGGAAAAACCCCTTCGCGGTTTAACCGTGCAGGAACACCAATACACACATTGCCAATCCCGTGCACCTCAGATTTAACATACGTAGACACGGTAAGGATACGGTTTTCATCAGATAGGACAGTTCTGACGAGGGTAGCAATTGCTTCCCCGGGCCCATAGACCGTTGAACCCTTGTTTTTTATGATCTCGGCACCGCCGGTCTTTACAGAGTGGATAATATCCTGCATGGGTAGATGAGAAAATGTCGGCAGGTTCGAGATCCTGATACCTCCAATTGTTGTCGCAGACCAGAGTGGGACCAGACTATCGCCATGTTCCCCGATAATGCGCGTATGGACTTCACTTACGTGCACTTTGAAATATGCTGCAATCAGGGATTTTAGTCGCATCGAATCCAGGTGCGTTCCCAATCCGAATACCTGGCTTGGCGGAAGACCTGAGAACTTCAGCGCAACACAGGTCATTATATCGACCGGATTGGTCACCATCAGAATTTTTGTCTGCGGTGCAATGACACCGATTGACTGGGCAAGCGGTGCAATAATCCTGGCGTTTCCCACGGCAAGATCCATACGATCCTGACCGGAGATACGCGGGGCACCTGCGGTAATAACAATAACATCAGAACCGGCAGCATCATTTAAGTTCGTGGTCCAGTTGACCTTGACATCTGTCCCCCGTGCAGCGAATGCATCGACAAAGTCCTGGGTTATTCCCTTTAAAAGAGACTCGCGCCCTTCCCGTCCATGAAGAAGGATCTCACTTACATGCGGAATCGAGGAAATCGCGAGTGCAGCGAACATCCCCACATTGCCTGTTGCCCCGACGATGGTAACTTTTGCCATAATAACCGGAAATGGGGACGTGTTATCGGTCGACTGTACGTTACTACGTTTACCAAAGCATTCATCCTCTGCCCCGTTACCCCATGGGCGCCGGATGTCTACGGTAAGTCTGCTCCCTTCCGGGCCTGAACCGGTCCCCGCAGCAACAGGTCGCCATTCCCTCCGGAATATTGATACCTGGCCATCGACCTCATGGGACGAGGTTTCACTGTCAGAACGCACAGGCTCCCGCAGGCCGTTGCAGCCTTCGTCAAACTTCGCCCCCCGCGTAACGACGGTTTCAGGTTACAAGTGACGCCGAGCCACCCGGGCTAGTCCCCATATATCATTGTACCAAGCTCAATAAAGGCTTTTTACCGATCAGAGAAACAGTTCTGCGATCACGAAACATTTTGGGGGATTATGGAACGAATATATCCCCCCCCACGTTTTCCCCCCATTCTTTTTTTATTTTCTGGATTCCGGATGTGTCCCCCTTATCAAAAATATCAATTGCAGTAACCGGTAAACTCCCGGGGGGAATCACGGCGTGGAGCTGCCTGAAATCACCCTGGTAAACTTCAATTATCTGTTCTCCTTCCGTTTCGGCAATCTTAATGGGATTTTTCATGACCGGGTGCTTCACCATATCTTCTATCTGTTCGAATATCCTGACCCGGCTAACCTTGAAATACTCCCGGTTTACTTCGAGATTGAAAGCGGACCAGAATGCCGAGGCATACCAGGCATCATTCATAATCACGTGCGGCACCCCAAGATATGCAGCGGACAGCCCGAGCGTCCCGACACCGGAACAGGCATCAATAAGCAGCTTTGCCGGAGGATTTCCAATATGCTGTTCCAACGCCCGGATCTTAGGTGCATATCCCCGTGAAAATTCTATATGGACCAGTGACTGCTGTTTGTATATGACAAGCGGCCCGTTCCTGAGCGGAAAAATGTCTGCCCGTACATCGCACCCTGCCAGAAGATCGTATACATTAGGTACTGACTTTAAATCAGCGCTTGTAATCCCCGGTACAAAATTCCCGGTTTTTACTACCCCACGCAGTTCAGGAACATCCCTCATGAGCCGTTCTGCAGTTTTTTTGGTTGCTTTCTGGGTTAACAGTACAAGGGATTTCTCAGGAAGAAATGGCGGGCGTTCCATGGGAAATCCCGGGTGGACAAGCGGGGATCCCACAGAAATCAATGGTTCGGTCGGTTTCATATCCCCTTCTTCCACCATGATCACGTAGATATGGGCAAAAACCTCATCAATGAACCGTTTCCCGCAGGAGCAGGGCAACGTGTATTCAAGAGTGGGAAGCGGGGCCCGTTTATCCAGTACGCGGGCACTGCATTCTGCACAGGGACTGAACAGGGACGGGAGCGTGGCAATAATATCCCTTGCTGATCTGACACAGTCCATCTGGCAGACAGGGCACTTCATTACCCTCCCTTTGTGCGTCCCGCAATAGAAACTTTTTCAATTCGTTCAGGAGGAAAGTGTGCGCCAGAGCTTCAGGAAAAACATGAAAAAAACAATGGGCCCGAAGGGATTCGAACCCATGACCGCCCGGTTATGAGCCGGGCGCTCTAACCGGACTGAGCTACGGGCCCCCTTAAAAACGCCCCCCACAGGGCTCGAACCTGTGACATTCGGATTAACAGTCCGACACTCTACCAACTGAGTTAGGGAGGCACGTTAATGCGCCTTATTAGATTCTTTTCGGGGACTTTTAAAGGTAACTATGAGGGTGATCGCAGTTGAACACGGGAAAAACCAGAGACATACCGGATCACGGTCGCTTCATCGCCGCGAGCAACCGGATAAGGTCATCCAGGTCCTCATTGAGATGCTGGAATAATTCCGCAGTACGGGGTGTGGCAACGGCTCCTTCCGGGGATGCGCGGATATACCCGAGTTGTTCCAGTATATGGAGGGAGTACCGGATCCGGTGCGAGGGGAGGTCAAGCAGCTCGGACAACTTCATAATGCCGATTGGTTCATGATCGGCAACTGCTTTTGCCACTTCAATATGACGGCTCAGCAGTTCGATTTCATCCTTCATCTTTTTGAGCATAATTCTCCGAAAAACTCCCGGTCACAAACTATGCAGTCTTGTCGTTCTGTCCGGGGTCTTCCCCTTCTTTACTCTTCTCTGGTTGTGCATAAAGCCAAGCTTTCGTTTGCCGGTATCTCTTTACAAAATCCAGACAAAGGACCAGGGCAAGGACAAGCATCGCAAGGATCGCCATCGGGGCATAGGGTGAATGGATAATGAAAAAGACGAGAATAGACAGGGCTACAAGCATCACAATAATATTCAGCTCAATGGTGAGTCCATAAAATTTCCATCTGAACTGGGTTTTGGCATCATCTTCCATCAAAGGATTGTCAACTCCGGAATAAAAGTACTTGACGTTTCACCACATATATCAACCTTGATGGACACTTTATCCCGTGCAGTCAGAAAAAGTGGTGCGGATGCATTTGTGATGTATGCATCCTCACGCGACGCAGACATGCGTTACCTGACACAATTTGTCACCAGTGACCCATTTGTCTATTTTAAAAAGGCAAACGAGAATGGCATGATCATCATCTCCCAGATGGAAACCGGACGCGCATCCCGCGAGTCCACTGCTTCCGTGATGACCCGGACCCAGGCGGGGCTTCCGGATATCCTGAAAACTGAAAAAGATCCCTGGAAAGCAACCGCAAAAATGATCGCCGGGCAGGTTGGCAAAAAAGTACTGGTCCCCCCAAATTTCCCTGTAGCGCTGGCAAATGCCCTCGGGGAATTTTGCACAGTACTGGTTGACAGCGGCACGGTACCTGCAATGCGGGAAAAGAAGAGCCGGAACGAAATACAAGCAATGAAACACGTCCAGAAGATAACCGAGACCGCTATGGGTATTGCGGTTTCGCTGATACGGCATTCCAGTGTAAAAAACGGCATCCTGCATTCTGACGGGAAACCGCTGACATCAGAGATGATTAAATTCTCCATGCATTCCTATCTTCTCGAACATGGATGCACTGCAGTAGATACCATAGTTTCGTGCGGGGAAGAGACCGCGGTCCCGCACATAACCGGGACTGGCCCATTACATGCGGACAACCCGATTGTCATCGACCTGTTCCCCTGCGAGGAGAAAACCGGATACTACGCGGATATGACGCGCACGGTGGTAAAAGGTGAACCCACACCGGAGATACGTGAAATGTATGCCGCCCTGTGTGAAGCAAAACAACTGGGCATCTCCCGGGTCAGGGCCGGGGCATACGGATCCGATATTTACCAGTCCGTTGTTGACTTTTTCAAAGAACGGGGATATGATAGCGATACCCGGGGATTTGTTCATAACCTCGGTCACGGGGTGGGCCTCCAGGTACACGAGCTGCCTACGGTCGGACCTGCAGGAAAAGAACTCAGGGCAGGCAGCGTTATCACGATCGAGCCGGGGCTCTACTATCCGAAAATAGGGGGAGTGCGCCTCGAAGATATCGGAGAGGTCACGACAAAAGGGTTTAACAATTTCACACAATTTCCGGAGGATCTCGTTGTATGAATGACGATATATTTGAGAAATACGTCGAAGCTGGTGCCATCGCTTCAAGGATTCTTCGACAGGGGGCACAGGATATCAGAATAGGGGAATCATATCTCGATCTCGTAGAAAGCATTGAGTCAAGAGTCCTTGAGGAAGGTGCGTTTCTCGCGTTTCCTCTCAATCTCTCGCTAAACGAGGATGCTGCCCATGATACTGCATCTCCTGCCGATACGCGGGTTTTCGAGAAAGGAAACGTAGCAAAACTCGATCTCGGCGTCCACATTGACGGGTATATCGCAGACACGGCTACTACCGTTGATCTGGGCAGCAACTCCCTGCTCCTGGCAGCATCAGAAAAGGCGCTCGAGGCAGCAATAAAAACGGTCAGGCCGGGTTCAACAGCCGGCGAACTGGGCGCGGCAGTCCAGCACGAGATCGAGAGCAGGGGATACCGCCCTATCTCAAACCTGACAGGGCATGGACTTGACCAGTATGTTCTTCACCGCGCACCCACCATCCCCAATGTCGGCAATAACGGGGGGATCGTGCTTGAGGAGGGGATGGTCTTTGCAATCGAACCTTTCGCAACGACGGGGAGCGGCCATGTAGGGGAAAAAACCCGGATGGAGATCTATTCCCAGATCTCACAAAAACCCGTGCGGATCCCGGCAGCGCGTGCGATTCTCGAGACCGTGAAAGATCGTCACGGGCTCCCGTTTTCCCGTCGCTGGCTTAAGGAACGGAAACAGGATATGGCACTTCCCACACTGCTCAGATCGCACACGCTCCATGCATACCCGGTCCTCTCCGATATCCCGGGGTCTCTCGTATCCCAGCATGAGCATACGGTTATTGTGACCGTTGATGGTTGCGTCGTCACAACACGATGAGATAGTCTTATTCAATCCGGAAAAGAATAATTGAGGTTACAGCCATGTCTGGAGATTCTGAAACCCTGCGCATAATGGATGTCGTTCTGACCGCTGAAATATTCAACCAGAACCCCCAGCTCGATATCAATGACTTGACGCCGGCCTGCCGCGATATTTTTAGCATCACCAGCGCAGCTGATGTGAAGCGGCCGGTTTACGTGAGCGACGGAGTGATCAAACGAACACTGTCCATAGCTGATGCTCACCTGAAAATGTCTGCAAACCCCTTTGTGGCATATGAGGATTTCGGCCAGCGTCTTCGTATCACGGCGCTCGAATCTGCGGCCCAGTGGTTCCTTAAACAGGGAGGGAAGTCGCTTATTGAGAAAAATCCGACTCTCGCTTTCTATTTTGGGAAACTGGATTCCGTTGATGTTGAGTATAAAACGGTCCGTGCTGCAAACCCGCCCTATGAAGACACCAAAGCTCATCTCGATGCACGCCTCTCGAAGCTGATCGGTGAAGACGAAAAACTCCGCGGTGCAATGGATCTCGTCATGATCAGCGCACCCGAGGAAGTGGAGCAGAGAATGGAGGACCTTGTCTGCACACCCTCGCAGCTTGCAGTCATCTCTAAGATCCAGAACGCTCTCATACACCGGGAGTACCTGCAACATCACCGCATCCACGAAGTGGGTAAACTCCTCTTTGTCGGTCCACCCGGTACGGGAAAAACCTCGATAGCCCTTGCCATGTCCAACATCATGCACATGCCGGTGCTGGAAGTCCGCCTCTCGATGATCACCTCGCAGTATCTTGGCGAAACCTCGAAAAATATCGATCGCATTTTCGATCTGGCAAAAAAACTCTCCCCATCCATCCTTTTCATCGATGAATTCGATTTTGTCGCAAAGAGCCGGGTTGCCGATGATCACGGTGCCATGAAACGCGCGGTCAACTCGCTGTTAAAAAATATTGACAGGATAAACCTGGTTAAAAATGGCGTGATCCTTATCGGCGCCACCAACCACCCCCAGCTGCTTGATGAAGCGGCATGGCGGCGGTTTGACGAAGTGGTGGAATTCTCGTTACCTGATGAAGACATGCGAAAAAAAATCCTGCAAAAAGTGACTGCATCTCTCAGCTGCGATATAGACTACCAGATGCTCGCGTCAAAAACAGAGGGATTTTCCGGTTCCGATCTCCGCATGATGATCAAAGAAGCAGTCCTTTCCGCACTTATGGACAACCGCCAGTCCCTTTCCCATGAAGATGTCAGGAAAGGCATCCTTATGGTGAAAAACCGGGACGCAATCCGACACCTGAACTGGTTGTAATATGAAGATCACGCTGCTGGGAACCGGCGATGCGATTGGTACACCCAAAGTTGGATGTACCTGCCCCCAGTGTACTCACGCCAAAGAAACCGGCAGGATGCGATTGCGCACCTCCCTGCTCGTGGAGAATGAGGGGCATCGCCTCCTCATTGATTCCTCTCCGGATCTTCGCCAGCAGCTTCTCTTGAACGGCTCGCCGCATATCGATGCCGTGATCTGGACGCATGGTCACTACGATCACTTCGTCGGGTTTGGCGAGTTCTACCGCGTCCAGAACATCCCTCCGGCCTTTGCCGCACCCCCGGTCCTGAACTACTGTGCAGAAGCATTCCGGTTTCTCACGTTCGACAAAGTCGCAATCCAGCCGTACGTACCATTCGAGATCTTCGGAATTACCGCCACCCTTTTCATGGTAAAACATCCCCCAGCGTATACCTGTGGAATACTCTTTGAAACAGACCAGTCACGCGTGGCATTTACTTCAGACACGAACATCGACATTCCCCAGCAGAGTCTTGATCTCTTACAGGATCTCGATCTCCTGCTTCTGGACAGCCTCGTGCCTTCGAACATCTCGATTGGAAAGCACATGAATTACCTTGAGGCATGCTCACTTGCCGGGAGCCTAGCGCCAAAGGATTTCCGTTGTGTGCACATGAGCCATATGATCCCGTGGGAACTTCCCCACACAGGAAAAGACGGGGAAATATTCGAATTCCCCTGATTTTTTCCCCATCTGGTCAACTCTTTTTAGGTTATGGGAAAATGAGCCCGCATAAAAACCCGGGATGTACTAACAAAAAGACATCTCACGAGGCAACTACCCATATTTCGTTTCCAGGGCTTGTATGCGGATCACCCATACCTTAATGATTTTCAGGTGCCCAACCATAGGTGCATGATTGTAAAAATGCTCGAGCTCGAGAAGGACAAGGTGCGGCTCGTCATCCAGGGGCAGGGTCACACGTTCATGAACGCCCTTGTCGAGGAATTGTTAACCGATTCCGATATTGATGTCGCCCGCTACATGATAGAATTCCAGTTCTCTGACCCGGAACTCTTCGTCACAACCAAAGGCAAGAAAAATCCCCTCCCCATCATCAAGAAAGCGTGCAAGCGTATCTCCGGTAACTGCAACGAGCTCATCAAGGGCTTAAAGAAACAGTAAGTTAACATTCAATATTTTTTTGCATGAAACTGTGCCAGTGCATTTCGTTTGACAATCCCTCCGGGGATGTCCATGCAAACATCTCAAAAGCATCAGATTGATGACTGTTTTTATCAGGTGTGGCTGATTGCCAACGTGACGTTACAAACCGAGTGATTAAAAAAAGGTTTTACTGGATAATTGTTCTTGGGAAAACCCGGGTAAAAAATTATTCTTCTGCTCTCTCGGTAAAAACGATCGAGCCCGAGATACGGGATATCTTGATCTTTATCTTCATACCCGGCTTGGAATTGGCTACATACATGATGTAACGTCCCATCTTGACGACCCCGTCCCCACGCTTGGAGATCGACTGGATCTCAACATCCATGATCTGGCCTTCTTCAAGATTCTCGGAAACGGGTTCTGTGCGGGCTTTTCGCTTTCTTACCGGACGGTGACTTCCACAGGCATCGCAGCGGAGCAGCGTTACACGGTCATCCTTGACAAGACGGGTATCAGGTTTACCGCATTCTGAACAGATTACGTAGTCTTCTACGTAACTCTTGATGATCATCTTGATGAGCGAGATCTCGAATTTCCCGTTAAAGATCGCCCGGTTACCATCAACTTTCCCTGACGTTCCCAGTTCTCCTAAAAGAAACTTCATCAGGTGATCCGGATCACGGCGGACTTTGCTGACAATATCAGTGAAATTCTCAAGAACTGTGGTCTTGCCCTCCACGTATGCTTTGGCCTCGGGAACTACAAAACGTTCCGAAGATTCTGATTTTTCGGTGATATTGGAATAGGCCTGTTTAAGGAGATTTTCATATGAGTCCGTCATAGTTGTATAATATAAAGGCGCCCTGCATCCAAAAGACTTTCTCAGGAAAGATACATTCCCGACAACACCCTTATTTTTGTCCATGAATTGAAATGGGCGGGTCTGGGGCAATTTCAGGAAGAAGTCCCGGCCCCACATACGGGATTGTGTAATAGAATCATATTCACAAAAAGGTAGTTTCTTGTTATTAAGGTTAAAATTATACTTTTATTGAAGAAGATACGAGCGCGATTAATTCTTTGTTCGTTTTCACATTTTCTACATCATTCTGGTTGATATTAGTCACGGCAACTGACACCATTCCCCGGGCTTCGATCCATTTTTTAAACGTTTCATCCGCTTGGCCAGGTCTGCCACCATGCGTGGAAAAAGCAACCGCCGGTTTTCCCATGCAACCCTTAAGCCCGGCAATTGCAGCATGAATCGCAGGGGTTGGCTTGAACGCCCAGACCGGGGAACCGAAAACCACCAGATCATACTCGGATACATCAACGGATGCCGGCTCAATTGTCGTCAGCTCTTCCCCGCGTGCCATCTTGCACCTGACCAGGAACCGTGTCAGCCGCGAATACGGTGCAACATCATTAATTTCCACAAGAAATGAGTCGAATGCTGAAGACAGGTGTTGGGCAATATGACGGGTATTTCCGGTCTCGCTGTGATATATAATGCAGATTTTCATCTACTGATAGGTAAGCAGCCGGATGCAAAAAAGATATCAGAAAAAAAGAGGATTATTTCTTGCGGGCAGGTGCTTTCACTGCCTTTTTCGCGGTTGGTTTAACAGGTTTCTTTCCCTCGTTCTGCTGGAACTGGGGCATCATTCCGCGGACTTCTTTGCCCACTTCTTCAATAAGATGGTCCTCATCTGCTGCGGTGAGCGCGTTAAAGACCGGCCGGTTTACCATGTTCTCAAGCATCCATTCCCGGGCAAACTTACCGCTCTGGATCTCTTCGAGGATCTCCTCCATCGCGATATAACTCTCTTCTCCAATAACACGAGGCCCTCTTGTGAGATCGCCATACTGCGCGGTGTTGCTGATGTACTTGCGCATGTTTGTCAGCCCGCCTTCATAGATCAGGTCAACAATGAGTTTTGTCTCATGAAGTACTTCGAGATATGCCATCTCGGGTGCATAACCCGCGTCAACGAGAGTTTCAAATCCCGCTTTAATTAAGGACGTCATACCGCCACAGAGAACGGCCTGTTCACCAAATAGATCGGTCTCGGTCTCTTCACGGAATGAAGTCTCTAATACCACTGCACGGGTTGCCCCGATTCCCTTTGCATAGGCAAGCGCGATCTTATGCGCATTTCCCGAATGATCCTGGTGGATTGCGATAAGAGCGGGGACACCTTTGCCTTCCTCGTACTGGCGGCGCACCATAAAGCCGGGGCCCTTTGGCGCGACCATGATCACGTCAACATTAGAGGGGGGGACGATCTGGCCGAAGTGGATATTGAACCCATGGGAGAACATCAGGCATTTGTTCGCAGTCAAATATGGCAAAATCTCAGCACGGAAGACTGTGCCTTGGTGTTCATCCGGTAAGAGTATCTGGATAATGTCTGCTTTCTTGACGGCTTCTGCAACCGTCATCACTTTCATGCCATCCTTACTTGCAGCATCCCAGCTCTTGCCTTTGCGCAGGCCAATAACGACATCGAGTCCGCTGTCTTTTAAGTTCAGTGATTGTCCGCGCCCCTGGGAGCCATAGCCGATAACAGCAATGCGCTTGCCTTTCAGCACACCGATATCCGCATCCGCCTCGTAGTATTTTTCCATCATGATAGTTCCTTTTGATATCAGCAACAAAGCACATAAATATTATATAAAAAAACTAAAGAAGACACTTGGAAGAGCGATAAGCAGCCATGACCATTACCACACCCACAGACCAGAATCTGGACAGAACGTTCAACAGGGAACTGCCAGACGTGCAGGCTTCATCTCCTGATGTCCGGATTAACCTTACACGGGTCGGCGTGAAAAACGTAAAAAAACTTGTCGAAGTTCACCGAAATGACAAACGTCCGGTCATTTTTATATCCAATTTCGATGTCTATGTCGATCTGCCCGGAAGCCTCAAGGGAGCAAACCTTTCACGGAATTTTGAAGTGATTGATGAAGTGCTCCAGCAGGCGATCGATGGCGACGTGAACATGATAGAGAAACTCTGCAGTGTTGTTGCAAGGAAACTTCTCGACCGGCATGAATATGCAGACAGGACCGAAGTATTCATGCGCAGCGAGTTCATGGTCAAGCGTGAGACGCCGGTCAGCCACACGGTCTGCCATGAAGTCGTTAAAGTACACGCAAGTGCTGTTGCACGCCGCACCTTCAGGGACCCAATCGTCAGAAAGAGCATTGGTGCAGAAGTGACCGGTATGACCGCCTGTCCCTGTGCACAGAACATCATGAAGGAACGGGCAATGCGGGTACTGCAGGGACTTGACGTCGACCAACAAAGTATCGACGCGTTCTTTGCAGAAGTTCCCATGGCAACCCACAACCAGCGCGGAAAAGGGTTTCTCAGTATAGAGACGGATGATGACCAGCATGTGGATCTTGAAAAGGTCATCGGTATTCTCAAAGCCTCGATGAGCAGTGGTATCTACGAACTCCTCAAAAGAGGAGACGAAGGCCATGTGGTGCTTGCCGCGCACAAAAACCCACGGTTTGTTGAAGACTGCGTCAGGCAGATGGCCAAAAAAGTGCTTGCAGAATTTGAGTATCTTTCCGGCGATTCTGTTGTTACTATCAAGCAGACCAATGAAGAAAGCATCCACCAGCATGATGCTTATGCCGAACGACAGGCAACCATCGCCGAGCTTGTCGATGAAATGAATGGTGAAAACCGAAGTAATGGTGAGTAAAACAGCAATTCAATTACCATTATTTGTATGAATGGTTAATTATTGTTCCAAAAAAATCTTAATACACACTTTTTTTACAAAATAAATCGATTTTTGTTTTTATTTTCTTTGTTTTATCGGCACACGAACAGATAATAAAGGTTATTAGAGGGCTCGTGTAAAATAAGGTTGAACGTACTTTGTACGGTCACTTATCTCGAGATGAGAGATGTATACAGCAATTTTGTACTGCTATACGAACAACTCAACATAAAATGAGGCGATAATATTGTCGAAAGTAGTAGAGATTTCCCCAACCACAAGACATGAGGGACACTCAAAGTTGGTCTTGAAGGTTAACGACGCTGGCATCATCGAAACGGGTAACTGGTGCTCCATTACCCCGGTGAGAGGCGTTGAGAAACTTGCTGTCGGAAAGACACCAGAGCAAGTTCCCAAGATCGCATCACGTGTCTGCGGTATCTGTCCGGTTGCACACAACCTTGCAGGTACTGAAGCGATGGAAGCATCCATCAAGTGCGAGATCCCAAAGGACGCAAAGATGCTCCGTCACATCGTGCAGCTGGGCAACCGTGCCCACAGCATTGCACTGCATGATATACTGATCCTGCCCGATTTCTATATACCGGGCACTGAGACCAAGATCAACCCGTTCACGGCAGAAGAGCCGGTACGCACCGTTGCAAAGCGGATCCAGAGAATCCGTGAGATCAGCCAGACTATCTGTCAGATCGCCGGTGGCGAAGCAATCCACCCGAGCAACACCCGTATCGGGGGTATGTACCGCAACTGCTCCGAACTGGCAAAGACCAAGATGTACGACTTGGCAAAGGAAGGACTTGTCCTTGCCCACGCTCAGTCAGAGTTCATGATCGCAGTCATCCGCAGCTACCACAAGAGAGACTTTGTGGATGTTGGCGGCATGAAGGTTCCGATGGTCAAGGAACTCGGTTACCACAACCAGGGCTACCTTGCAACCCACGCGTTCTATGGAAGCTCCAGCCAGGAAGAATGCCCCAGCTGGGACATCAACCGGTTCAAGGAAGTCCGTCCATGGGACTGGTATATGGGTGAGATGGAAATCTCGCTCGAAGAGCCAAAGTACCCCATTGGTGGAACCACCAAGCTCGGCACCAAGGTCAACCCCCAGATGGAAGCCTGCACCGGCATTCCGATGTACGACGGCCAGCCCGTTGAAGTCGGCCCCCGTGCCCGTCTCGCAGTCTACAAGGGCTACGACGAAAAAGGCACCCAGGGACAGAATGTTGCCCGTGAGATGGAATACCAGGACTGCTTCTACGAGATGATCGACTGCATTGACGAACTTAACCCGAGCGGTAAGGTCGTTGCAGACTACATCCCCGACGGTGACGGTTCACTCGGCTGGGCATCAAATGAAGCCCCCCGTGGAACCGATGTCCACATTGCACGTGTTAAGGACTGGAAGGTCCAGTACTTCTCCATGCTGGTCCCGACCACCTGGAACTTTGCAACCTGCAGCGCTGCACTCAAGGGTGCACCCTGGCAGCTTGCCGAAGTTATCATGCGTGGGTATGACCCCTGTGTGTCATGTGCAACCCATATGATCGTGATCGATGAGGACAACCGGTTAGTAGCCCAGAAACTCATCGAGTGAGCGTACATAAATGCTGTATCCAGAGATCGTGATTGTAGGGTGTGGAAACCCCCTGTTTGCCGATGACGGGTTCGGACCCGCTGTTGCAGAAGAAATGCAGAAGCTCTCACTTCCCGACAATGTGAAAGTAGAAGACGGGGGCCTTGGTGCCCCTCATTTTATTTTTTCCCTGCTCGACCCGGAAGTGACGAAACGACTCATCATCGTTGATATTGCGGACTTTGGTGCGGAGCCTGGCTCAATTGCGAAGTTCCGTATGGAAGACCTGCCCCCGGGCAGTTACCGCGATGCACATTCCTGGGATCTCACTGAGCCGCTGGAGCGGATCAAAGACCAGATCGATATCACGGTTATCGGATGCCAGCAAAAATACGTCTCCGATCCCGAAATGGAAATCGGGATTTCCGATGAAGTTTCAAAAGCTATTCCCAAAACAGTACGAATCGTACTGGATATGATTGGTGATTATAATGGGATTACTAGACAGTGTCTTCAAGAAGAACATCAGTGCGGCACCTCAGAAACCCGCTGATGTAGCAAAACCAGTAGAAACAAAAAAGGAGGTTAAGCCTGTGGCAGACAAAATTACAGTGGGCTATACACACCTGAGTGGGTGTACCGGTTGTACTGTGGCATTAGCAGACAACTACGCCGGATTGTTAACGCTCCTCGACAAATACGTTGACCTTAAGTACATGCCAACACTTGCAGATGCAAGGCACATCCAGAAGGTTGATGTATCATTCGTTGAGGGTTCAGTCTGTATTAACGACAAACTCGCAGTGGAAGAGATCAAGGAAACCCGTGAAAAGTCAGCAGTGGTAGTGGCACTCGGTGGCTGCGCCTGTTACGGCAACATCACCCGGTTCTGCCGCGGTGGCCAGCAGAACCAGCCGGCACAAGAGGCATACCTGCCAATCGGTGACCTGATCAAGGTCGATGTGTACATCCCCGGATGCGCACCATCACCCCAGCTGATCAGGAACGTAGCCGTTGCAGCATACCTGCTCTTAAAGGGATCCCCCGAACAGAAGGCTCTTGCAACTGCATACTTAAAGCCCCTCATGATGGCAGCAGACAAGGGAACCAGCGCATGCTTCTGCGACCTGATGACCAACGTCATCAACCAGGGCCTGTGCATGGGATGCGGCAGCTGTGCAGCAGCCTGCCCGGTTCGTGCAATTACTCACGAGTACGGCAAGCCCCAGGGTGAGCGCGACCTGTGCATCAAGTGCGGTGCGTGCTATAACCAGTGCCCACGAAGCTGGTTCAGCTTCGATGTGGTATCTGCATATGAGTCGATCAACGAGACTATCATGGCGGCACTCCAGTAGGTGATTGAAATGGGAGCAGAACTCGGTAATTACAAATCATGCGTCTCAGCACGAAGCACCGACAAGGAGATTCTCAAGCACGCACAGGATGGCGGTATCGTCAGCCAGCTGTTTGGATTCGCACTTGACGAGGGCATCATTGACGGCGCAATTGTTGCAGCCAACAAGGAATTCGCGGCAAAGTACCCGTCGAAAGTCATGGCTGACAACTCAAACTTCGACATGATCGAGCCATGGAGACCAATTCCAGCCATTGTCAACACAAGGGCAGAATTGATCGCCGCAGCCGGTACCAAGTACAACGTCAGCCCGAACGTTTCGATGATCAAGGAAGCAACACGTAGCTTCGGTCTCGACAAGGTCGGTATCGTTGGAACCCCCTGCCAGATGCAGGCAATCAGGAAACTCCAGCTGTACCCCGTTGGTGCCCGGGATGTCGGCGCCAGCATTGCACTTGCAGTCGGTATCTTCTGCATGGAGAACTTCCCCTACCAGTCCATCCTTCAGCTCGTGGAAGACCACGCAGCCATGAAGATGGAATCCGTCAAGAAGATGGAGATCGGAAAGGGCAAGTTCTGGGTATACGGCAAGCGCGGACAGGTAGTCCAGCTGCCACTCAAAGTGACCCACAAGTACGAGCAGCCAGGATGCAAAGTATGTCTTGACTACGTTGCAAACCTCGGCGATATCTCAACCGGATCTGTTGGCAGCCCCGATGGATGGTCAACTGTCATGGTCAGGTCCAAGATCGGAGACTCGGTCTGGGCAAAGGCAATGGCAGCAGGTTGCTTCGAAACCCAGCCAATCGAAAAGGTCAAGCCAGGTCTTGAACTCGTAAGCAAGCTCGCAAACGAGAAGATCTCAAAGAACAAAGCAACGCTCGAAGCGCGTGCAACGTTCGGTGTGGGCAAGGCTCTCCGGAACCCCTACATCTAATTTTTTTTTATTTCTGCTTTTTTCCTATATCCTTTTATCCGGGTACTAAAAACTCCGGATGTGCATAAGCGCCGGATAAACACTTCGAAAGTCAGCACCACAATAATCGGGTGCTTCTCGCCCGGCTTCTTCGCTCTTTAAGGGGGATTGTAAAGCACATCGGGAATCGCATCCCGGGCAACATAACGGGGGTGCTAGCCATTCACGGGATTGTAACCCTCCCCCGAACACAAAAAACGTTTAACAGCTTACGGCGAAAGTTCATTATCCAGCACAACCGGAGGGAGATATATGAACATCAATACCATGCGTGCCACAATCCTGATCATACTTCTTGCATTCATGGTTACACCGGTTGCTGCATCGGTCTATTACACATCGAGTGCTCCCCAGATAATTACCAAGGGCGACACGTTTACCATAAGCGGTACCAGTGCAAAAAACGGCATGGTTACCATCTGGATCATCGGAAGAAATTACTTTGATACTTTCACGGCCACACCGGATCGGTTTGGGAATTTCTCGGCCACACTAAAACCCACGACCACGGAAAAGTTCTCCAGTGGCCAGTATGCCGTATTACTCCAGGACCCGGGCGCGAGTGGCACCATGGAGATTGAGCCCGGGACGGATAGCAGCGGTAACCTCACTATCATGAATCGCGGAAAAATAATTGAAAGGATCGGTGCCCGCCAGGATCTCAAAGGAAACGTCCAGCCGGTAGTTGCCAAGCTTATGGACGCTGCAAAAATCCAGAACGTTGATGACACATTCCTGCCCGAATATTTTTTTGTTGAAGAACCGTCCGTGCAGTTCGATAACCTGATTTCCGTATCCACAATACATCTCCCTGACCAGATAACCGGGGAGCGGATCGCTATTACCGGAACAACGAATATGGGCCCGGAAAATTCCCTCCGTGCCCAAGTCTACAACAGGAATACAAACGCGCTCATCACATCAAACACGCTTCCTGTTGTGGCAGGAAACCATATCAACCGCTGGACCTACGAACTCAATGATCCCGGCCTGCCCCAGGGAGAATACTACATAACCGTAGGATGGACGAAATCAAATCAGGCAGGCACGGGGCTGGCAAAATTTACCGTAAAAGATCCGACACACACCACGCAAACACCACTCCCCTTCTCCGGTATTGAAAAAGAGATACCGCGGGATGATGTTTCTACGCTCTTATTCCTCACCATCAGCGGGGTGCTCATTCTCATCCTGATTGTCTTTGCCGTTGGGAAAAAATGAACGGTGAATGGGACTTAGCCGCTCACTCTTTTTTCGTTACCGTTACCGGATCAATCGTTGCATCGATCATCAGGTCAAAGGAAACTGTATCCAGCCAACCGGCTTTCTCAAACATGCTCATGAAACAGACCCCGACAACCTTGACCGGGCCATGCTGCTGAATGAGCGCCTGTACATCCTTTTTTGTAAGTGGCATATTCGGCATAGCAAGCCCGCCCATGATAACGATCACCCGGGGACGGAGCAGGGCAGGACCCCCACTCACCTGCATGCCGACATCAGAAATTTCAACAATCTTCTTTGCTTTTGACTCATTGAGAAGCGGTACAAATACCTGTTCAAGGCGCAGTCCCCGCGTGGCCATTGCCAGCAGTTCGACAAACGGCGAACAGGTGCCTGCGCAGCCGTAGTATACAATCTGGTCTCCTTCTGCCAGTTTCAGGGATTGCAGGTATTCCTTAAACGGGCGGAGGATACCGGGAACACTCTTGAAAATCTCCTTTGTAGCCATAGTAGTGATTTCCATGGAAAAGAAAATAAACATACGTGAAATGCCAGCAAACCGGCTGCGGCTGCAAGTGCAGTCCTGAACAGAGACAGGAGAAAATGGTAATCTCAGGGCCAGAAGTCTATCAGGGAGAACCCGATATCATTTCATCGCCATCAATGCGGCGGCGTTCAGCTGGATCTCATGATTTTTGAGCGCATCGTCGACAGAACTACGGAACTGGTTGTTGAGTTTTGAAATAACCCCGTTTATGGAAAGGACAGCACTATTTTTCTTATTAATTACGACATCCTGTAACTCGGTTCGCGTAGCATCGATCTGGTCGGATAGTTTCTTTGCTTCTGTGATATCCACCCCTTGTCGGGTGAGTGTGAGGAGGAGATTCTCACGTTTCTCGGTGCTGGTATTAAAAGCTGCAATTCGGGCACTGCCTTTTTCCAGCCAGATCGCATCGGGCATCCGGACAAAAGAAGTTTCAGCAATTGCTTCAGTTGCATTGGTGCTTACCCTCAGCTCAGCGTCATTCCCGTTGAAAGCAGCAATCTGGGTCTTGGTCTCATCGGAGAACCGTATCGACTGGGCTCGCATCTCTTCCCGGGCGGCAGTGATCTCATCGGAGGTATACAACAGGGGAATCGAGGATGCTGCAGTGAGATAATCGTCCTGTATCCACCGCAGGTTGATACTCCCGGCACCATTGCTGATCCGATCGATATAGGCGATAACCCCGTCCATGCGGGCCTGTTGCATAATACCCACATATGCGGTATGTGTTTTGAGAATCGAGATCAATTCCGGGTTGTCCTTGTCAAGGGGGCCGGTACTGGATGGGATTTCAGTATATCTTCCATCAACTAAACCGGCAACCGGCGAAATAATCGCCAGGAGAAATACCAGCAATATTATCATTCCCGTATATCGCTGACCGTTCATGAACCCCACAATCCCCAGCCCGCAAAATCCTTGTTGCAGGTAGTTACGTTAAGGTGCAATTCCGGGCAGATAATATTGCTAGGATAACAAAAGTTATTCTTCTAACCTGCAGGTTAGCTCAATCCTGCCCTGACTTTCTGCGGGCGAAATGCTATACCACAGGGTAACGAAGATCTACAGTACAAGAGGAGAGCACGGCGTGAAGAGCGGATTTTTTTTTAAAAACGGGCAGGCTGCCATCATCAATGAAGATCTTTTCACCACCCGCTTGATTCCGCCGGAAAGTATCGATCTCATCGTCACTTCACCACCCTATAATGTGGATATCCAGTATAACAGCCATGATGACCAGATCACGTATGATGATTATCTCGCGTTCTCAAAGCGCTGGATGAAGCGCTGTTATGGCTGGCTGAAAGACGATGGCCGGTTCTGTCTCAATATCCCGCTTGACAAGAACAAGGGCGGCCAGCAGAGTGTGGGGGCCGACCTGACAACGATCGCGAAGAAATGCGGGTTTGCGTACCATTCGACTATTATCTGGAACGAAGGAAACATCTCACGCCGGACGGCATGGGGTTCATGGCTGAGTGCATCGGCACCTTACGTGATCGCCCCCGTTGAACTGATCGTGGTCCTCTACAAAAAATCATGGAAAAAGACAAGCGGCTCGCGGGAATCTGACATCAGCCGCGAAGAGTTCATGGAGTGGACCAATGGGCTCTGGACATTCAATGGCGAGCGCAAAACGAAAATTGGTCACCCGGCCCCGTTCCCGGTAGAACTCCCCCTCCGGTGCATGAAATTATTCTCTTTTGTCAACGATACTGTGCTCGATCCGTTCATGGGCAGTGGATCCACCCTCGTAGCCGCATCCCGGTGTAACCGGCAGGGTGTAGGGATCGAGATCGATTCCCGCTATTGTGAGATTGCAGCAGAGCGGATAGAAAAAGAAGGGCGGCTGGATTAGATCGAACGTATCTGTACTACTCGGTCCATCCTGAAAACCAATGGTGCATCCGCCCCCACCGGTTGCTGTTCTTTTATACCCTTATCCGGGTACGAACCACATATTGCAATTAGATCTATTCCGGTGAGCGAATATTCATATCGTATGGCGCGATACCGTTGAACCGGGATGACCATGACAGGGAATGCTGAGATATATATTGCCGGTGCACAGGATCGCAGGGACGGCGTTGAACGAGTGCTTAACGAATTCGATCTCTCGGATTTTTCCGGCGGATCCGTCGCTCTCAAGGCAAACTACAACAGCGCCGACCCCGCACCCGCATCAACGCACATCGACACGCTGGATGCAACCTGCAAGGCAATTCTTGAGCAAAAGCCCGCCCGCCTCATCCTTGCCGAACGCAGCGGTATGGGAAACACCCGTACGGTGCTGGAAGAGCGGGGAGTAGATGCACTTGCCCGCGAACAGGGCTTTTCTGCAATCGTGCTCGATGAACTCGACCGTAATGGATGGCATGAGGTCCAGGCACCCGGCCTTCACTGGTCCCGGGGATTTTTCCTTGCAAACGTGTTTGCCCGGGCTGACCGGGTCGTGCAGACCTGCTGCCTCAAAACCCACCGGTATGGCGGGCATTTCACCATGTCATTAAAAAATTCTGTTGGCCTCGTGGCAAAACGGGTTCCCGGGCTTGATTACGATTTTATGAACGAACTGCACGGTTCCCCCCAACAGCGTATAATGATCGCCGAGATCAACAAATTCTACCGGACCGACTTGATCGTAATGGATGCTGTCGAAGGGTTCTCGACAGGGGGACCGGACCGCGGGAAACTCATCAGACCCGGGGTCATGATCGCCGGAACGGACCGGGTTGCAATTGATGCCGTGGGCGTGGCCCTTCTTCGATCGTTCGGGACTATCCCGGATGTGATGAACGGAAAGATCTTTGAACTGGAACAGATCGCCCGGGCAGCAGAACTGGGCGTAGGGATTGCATCCGCTGACCGGATAAACCTCATCCCGCTGGACACGGCTGGCGAAGCAGCAGCCCAGAAAATACAGTACCAGTTAGACGGGGACCGGTGATCTCTCGGCCGGGATTGATGAAAACAGAATAAAAACCATTACACATAATTACCGGCCAGTTTCACGATACTCAATCATCCTTTCCTATGACCGCAACGCTGACCGCATATATTGACATGGAATTTGCCGGCATCTACGGCACGCACCAGCGGATGCAGATCCCCATCGAGATCGGTGTAGTGCTGCATGATCCTGCCACCGATGCCCTCTCGTTTGCCGGAAAACCTTTCCAGGCCGATATCGAGGTGGAACTCTGGAAGAATATCTTAAACGATGTAGGAAAACGCGTGGATGCCCGGAGGAGAGTCTTCAACCTTGCCGAACCTGCCCGCACCCAGCAGTTTGACCACCGGTTCCACCTGAGTCCTGCAGGTGCCCGCAAGGCCCGGACAGCCATCGCAACGGTGAATACCGATCTCCGCCTGTTCATGCAGGCGCTGAACAGCAGGAACATCGGCACACTGGTTTTTTTTGCCCGGCAACGCGAGATGGTAGCGTTCCGGCAGGCACGGGTGCGGACCGACGGATTTCTCACCCGTGATATCCAGCACGAAATCGCCCATGCGATGCAGCTGAAAGAACAAATCTCACTTGACCGCATGTCGCTGATCATCGGGTTTGGCATTTCCAGCACCACAATACGGTCCGCACATCTCTCTTACACGATTCCCAAGCAGTACCAGTATGTCATCAAACCGCACAAGGCAATCGGCGATGCGGCCCGCATGTTTCTCGTGGATATGGAGTTCGGACAGCACCAGAAGGAGACCCGGGCAGGTATCGTTGACCATATCCTGCAGTACGAGAAGGCACGGGAAGCCGCACGAATCCAGAAGGAGGGGGAGCAGTCCGATTTGCCAGAAGAGATGGAACCGGGCGACAACTGACACGGCAGGAAGGAATTCCGGTTTTTTACCTGAAAAGCGCAGAAATTGCCCTATCCGACCAAAAACTATGTGAAGAAATATCTCTTTTTAGTATGATCATGCACTACACCATCATCCTCGATGCTCAGGCAGACGGCGAGTATACCGCCCGGTGCGTTGAGTTATCGGAGGCTCTTGGCCAGGGCAGCACGCAGGGCGAAGCGCTTGCCAGTATTCGTGAATCCATCGAACTGGAACAGGCAGCCCGCTGCGAAGTCCTGCACAAGACCATGGGTGCAGTCAACTCCGAGATCATCAGGATCGAAGTAGCTGACACTGCGTAACCGTCCTCCCGGGTATTCCGGCAGGACACAAAAATCTCTCCTTTTTTTCCGGGTGACATGTTTTTATCCGTGCAATGATTCATTTCCTGAAATAATTTCAGAGGACGTTTTCCAGGGTCTCCCCGCATCAGGCACATGAAACATTAGCAAAGGTACAGGTTTTTTTCCGCCATAACATTGAGCCGGGTGCGCTACCGATACGGGAAAAACCATAGTTCAATCCGGATGCACGGTTTTTTTTGTGGTGAATCCCCAATCAGGTACCAGTACATACAGCGGGAGCATTTCATGGCATTCCATTTCGCAGACAGGATCAAACGGGCACCGGTATCATTTCTCTCTGAACTCTTTTCCGTATCGAACAACCCGTCCATCATCTCGTTTGCCGGGGGACTCCCATCATCAGCCCTGATAGACACTGAGGGAATTGCACAGGCAACACAACAGGTAATGGAAGAAGAAGCCCAGATCGCACTCCAGTACACTACTACTGACGGGTACCTGCCACTGCGGGAATATATAGCAGACCGCTACCGGACCCGGCTGGGAATACCAGCAACCGCAGCAGATATCCAGATCGTCAACGGTTCGCAGCAGTGCCTTGACCTCTTTGCCAAGATTTTTCTTAATATCGGAGACCATGTCGGTATGGAGCGGCCGGGGTATCTCGGCGCCATCGAAGCTTTTTCGCTCTATGAACCGGTCATCGATACCGTTCCGCTGGAAGACGATGGCCCGGATCTCGCATTGTTCGAACAGTTCGTTAAAACTACGAATGCGAAATTCTTTTACGGCATTCCCAACTCCCAGAACCCGTCCGGCAGGACATACTCACAGGAAAAACGCCGGGCAATGGCCGACATACTCCGGACGAGCGACACCGTCTTTTACGAAGATGACGCATTCGGTGAGCTCTTCTTTGATACAAAACCCCGGATGCCGGTAACAAAGTACCTGCCGGACCAGAGTGTCATCTCCGGCTCATTCTCCAAGATCATCGCACCGGGCATGCGGATAGGCTGGATCTATGCGCCGGAAGCCATTCTCACCCCGTTCAATGTCGTCAAGCAGGCAGCAGACCTGCATTCCAATTTCCTCTGCCAGAAGATCCTCCACCAGTACCTGATCACGCACGATCTCGATGACCATATCCGGCACATTACCCGGGTGTATGGCAGGAAGTGCCGGCTGATGTGCGACCTGCTCGATGACCAGTTGCCCCAGCTCTCCCACACTACTCCGGAAGGGGGTATGTTCCTGATGGCAACTCTTCCGCCCGGCATCTCTTCCCGCAAGGTCTTTGACGAGGGAATCCGGCAAAAAGTCGCCGTGCTTCCCGGTATGCCCTTCTATGTGGACGGGGGCGGGGAGGACAATATACGACTGAACTTCTCGAACCCGGACGAAGAGATGATCAAAACCGGCATCTCCCGGCTTGTTCAGGTAATTAAGGGGCTTGTCTCGTAATTTTTAAAAAATTTTCCGCTATCCGTTTTTATGGAAAAACGTATGCTATAAATAGCGCGCTCCCCTGAAATTAGAGTACAGGAAGAGATACAATGAGAAGAAATTTCCTTATGATACTTATGATCCTGATACTGTGTGCGGTCTGTACCTTCCCGGTATCTGCGAGCATTGTTGTCGGTGATGTTACCCCCCCGGTAACTGAAGTGACAACAAAGGCAACACCAGAACCGACAGCTTTGCCGACATTTGTCACCCAACCCACTACGGTACAAACTACGGTACCAACTAAGGTGCCCACCACGGAACCAACATCATTGCCGACATTTGTCACCCAGCCCACCACGGTACCCCCCACGCTCTTACCAACGGTCACCATCACTATCCAACCCACCCAGGTTGGCGGGGGTAAAGGATGGATCGATACCTATTGCAATGTTGACGGCGCCACTGTATACTTCGATGGTGTCCCGCAGGGTAATATTGCCGGGGGCATTCTCTCGGTAGCGGTATCTCCGACAGGTTCTCCTGTCAGGACCATTTCCGTATCACTCTCCGGCTACACCACATGGTCCGGTCCGCTCTCCCGCATGCCGGAGAGTGGTGAGCATGTTGCAGTCTATTCAACCATCAACCCAATCCCAACCCAGACTACTGTGCCTCCGATCCAGAATGGCGCAATCTATGTCCAGTCAAGTCCTGCCGGTGCAGCGATCTACATGAACGGTAACTTCCAGGGATATGCACCGATAACGCTTCCCAACATGATTCCGTCCACCTATTCCATGAAAGCATCTCTCTCCGGTTATACATCGGATACCCAGCTGATTACCGTGTACTCCGGGCAGACGGCTACCTATTACCCGAACCTCCAGCCATCTCCCCCTGCACCCCGGAACACCGGGACCGTGTCAGTAACCTCGAGTCCCAACCATGCATCGGTCTATGTCGATGGCACGTACCAGGGCCAGACCCCGATAACGGTGACATTGTACCCGGGCAGTCATTCCTTCAGCCTGACCCTTCCCGGATACAGTGACTTCCCCGTAACTCTCTACGTCAACGCCAACACCAACCAGAAACTGAACGCGGAGATGTCCCCGGCCATATATGGTACGGTTGCCATCACATCCATGCCCGGTGCAAGTGTTTTCATGGACAGCAATGCCCAGGGACAAATCCCTCCGTCAGGCACACTCACCCTTTACAACATCCCCAGCGGAAACCACCTCTTCAAGGTCACTGCACCCGGGTACAATGAATGGATGAACACCGTGTATATCCGGCCCAATGTCGTAAACCCGATCAGTGCGCCCCTGACGCCGATCAATCCGAACCCGACACCTGTACCTGCTACCGGCGGGTTCAACATTGTTTCCACGCCAACCGGTGCTGAAGTCTACATCGACAACCTGTTCAAGGGATACACCCCGGCAACACTGGATGGCATTACCCCTGGAGACCACCAGGTCCTGCTCAAATACACGAACTATATTGATTACTCAACCGTAGCATCGGTAACCGCCGGTCAGACGACCCCGCTAGCCATCAGCATGCAGCCTGCTCCTTCACCCACACCGAAGTCCGCTCCCTCAATCCTGACGATGATCGCGGGTTGCACTGCAATTCTTGCGATTGGTATCGCAACAAGGAGGTTCCGTCCATGAACAGCTCATTCGTGCAATCAAACAAGATCCTTATCGGTTCGATCCTTGTCATCCTTATCATAGGATCGTTCACCCTGCTCGCGTACAATAACCAGAACACTGCCCTGCAGAACTCAGTCAAGCAGGGCATGGAATCCACGGTAAGCGTGATGGCAACCCAGATATCGCCCAAGGATCTTGCTGGAATCAAGCCCGGTGATGAGGGGTCGGAACAGTATAAGGCCATAGTGCAGAAACTGCGCACAATGCGCAGTATGGATGACGCGCTGCTCAATGCCTATATCCTCAAAGTCAATCCCGACCAGACCGTAACATTCCTGGTAGACGATCTCTATCTGCAGGATCCCCAGGGCTCGGCAAAGATAGGTGAAGTGTCGACAGCTCCGAAAATGGATATCCTGCTCGCCCTCTCCGGCCCGACAACATCGAAACAGCCCTACACTACCAAGTACGGGTCGTTCATGACCGCCTATGCTCCCATCGATGACAATATTCTGGATTCGACCGGAAACACCTATGCGGTGCTTGCAATCGATGTGCCCGCAACGGATTATAATGATTATACTTCCCGCGGGGGATGGATCCTTCTGACAGGGCTCGTCTCAATGATCCTTGCTATTGGCGCGATCTTCTTGTTCGGGCGCAGTACCACGAAGAAGGACGAGTGAAGACTTGCAATAAAACGGGGCTGTTGTCCCGCAACTTCTTTTTTCTTATCATTCCAACTATTCTTACTATGTCATCACCCGTGCGCACCGCACTTCTGGCATGTGTTCTCATAGCGGCATTTCTTCTCGCTGCGGGATGCACCCAGCAACCGGTATCACCAGTCAGTACCGAAACGACAACCAGGACCATTGCGGCAACTCCCGTAATAACAACGGTTACCGCCACGCCCGCCGTGACCGTACCTGCCACGCTCTCCACAGAGCCATGGAAACGGGTCCGGCTTTCGACAGACATGGGAGATATCGTTATCGCGCTCGACCCGACCATGCCCATCACCACGGGCAACTTCGAGACGCTCGTGAACAAAGGATACTACAACAATGTGATCTTCCACCGGGTCATGCCCGGTTTCATGATCCAGGGCGGCGACCCGACCGGTACCGGCCGCGGTGGCCCGGGTTATCTGATTGCTGATGAGTTCGGGACAAACAACCAGAACAACCGTGGGACCATTGCAATGGCAAACGCCGGCCCCAACACCGGCGGATCACAGTTCTTCATCAATCTGGTAAACAACAATTACCTTGATACCATACACCCGGTCTTTGGGAAAGTTGTGGAAGGTATGGACGTTGTCGACACGATCGCCAAAGTGCCGACATCCGGCGGACCGTTATACCACCCGCTCCAGAACGTGACGATCGTAAAAGCGGTCATGATCTGATCTCTTTTTTTCCTGCCCGCACAGTGCGGACATTCGCAACACAGAAGAATCCCCGGATCCAATACTATTGCAGCATACCATGACAGCACCAGCAGGAAATTCCGTGCGGCTCGAGACGAACATGGGTAACATAACCATTGCGCTCGATCCCGCTATGCCCGTTACTGCGGGCAATTTTGAAACGCTTGTGAAAAAAGGCTTCTATGATGGCATTATCTTCCACCGGGTTATCGACGGGTTCATGCTGCAGGCCGGTTGCCCGCAGGGGACCGGTATGGGCGGACCCGGTTACGCGATCAAGGATGAGTTCGGGCCAGCCAACCGGAACAACCGCGGCACCATCTCCATGGCAAACGCCGGCCCCAACACCGGCGGATCACAGTTCTTCATCAACCTTGTCAACAACAACTTCCTTGACGACAAACACCCGGTCTTTGGGAAAGTGGTTGAGGGGATGGATGTTGTCGATAAGATCGGCAAGACCAAGACCCTTCGTGGCGATCGCCCGGCCAAGGATGTAACGATCGTCCGCGCCGTGATGGTCTGAACTTTATCTTTTTTTGCCGTTACCGGGCGAAGGTTTGTTTCAAAATTTTGTACCGGTTCCAGATTTCGAAATCCTCCATTTTGGTCCGCTGACATTTGACCGGGTTCTTACTCAGCCGGATGGTGCAAACTCGTACAAAACCGATCTATTGCTTAAGATTCTGGTGCGTAAACGATTCATGCAGCACCACGAGCTCCGTGATCTGGTGCACCTGCATTTTTTCTGATGAGCCGGCTTTTTCTGGTTTTTCCGGCCGGCAGATCTCTTTTTTGAATCAAGGTTCGATTAAAAAATAAAAATCAAAGTCTGGATGAATTTTTTTGATCAAAGTCCGGTTGATCCGGAAATGATTTTCAATCGCGATCGCGTACCCGATTGAAAATTTTTGAGCGGAGTCTGGTTGATCCGGCTGAGTGGCCGGATGTACGGTTTGGGTGAGATGCCGGAGCGGGTTCACTTCTGATGTGCTGACCGGTTTTTCTCCATTTCGGTTGAAAGAATCAGAAACGGATCGCGTTTTTACATTTTCAAGCAGAGTCTGGTTGAGCTGCGAACGGATTCCAGGCAGGGGCTAGGGGGTTGATTGAAAATTTTTGAGCAGGGTCTGATTTATTTTTTTTAGGCAAGGTGTGGTTGAAAAATAAAATTCAAGGTCCGGTTAAAATTTTTAAATCAAGGTTTGATTTTTTTCAAGCAGGGTCTGCCATAAAAAACTCATACCAGGGTGGTGCAGATGTTGGTGGCGATGTGGTGCAGTGCAGGAGAAAAGAGAGGGATCAACTACGGTTAGGCCCATTCGGACGCGGTGCAAGTGTCCCGGCAAATTGCAGCAGGGCATCCATGGACTGTTGCTTGTCCTTTGCAGAAACCTTCCGTACTTCTGATGCCCCGAACTGACCGGTGAATGCATCCGGGTCTGCCCCTTCGCTGTCGCACTTGTTCAGGAATACCACAAAGGGAACCTTTGCACTCTGCAGGGTAACTGAAAGATGGCGGGTGAACTCATCCAGCAGGCTTGTCACATCCACGAGCAGGATTGCCCCGTCCATGCCTTTTGCAATAATCTCGCGGGCAAACTCAAACCGCTCCTGCCCGGGGGTCCCGTAGATATGGATATTGCACCCGTTATTCCGGAGACGGCCGAAGTCAAGCGCAACGGTTGTGGTACCTCCCGCACAGTTCGCCTCGACATGTTTCGATTCAGGATCCAGTGTTTTGATCAGGGTGGTTTTCCCTGCCCCGAATGCACCAAAGATGACAATTTTCAGTTTGCTTTCATCAGCCATTGTCATACAGATTGGGTGGAAAACATGTTTACCATTTCGGTAGAAACAATGAGAAATTTACGCCTGAAAAAATATAAAAAAATGGGACTGGGGATGGGGTAAAAAGATTATGCCGACAGGTAATCTGCCGGGGTTGGGAGCTGTTCTTTCAAGCCCTTGCGCTTGCGGATTGCAACCACAACTTCCTTGAGCATGCTGTTGGGCACGAGTTCGAATCCTGCAAACTCCGTATTCCACATAGCACGGCCTTCTGTTGCTGAACGGATATCGCCTGCAAACCCGAAGAGCTCGGCAACCGGTGCCTTACCTACAACGGTGATTGTGTCACCCTCGCTCTGCATGTCAAAGACCTGACCGCGCCGTCCCTGGATCTGGGAGGTTGCTGCCCCCATCTGGTCCATCGGGACGGTAATCTGGATCCTCTGGACTGGCTCAAGAAGTGAGTCACCAGCGATCAGCATACCTGCTTTGATGGCACTGCGCACGGCCGGGATAACCTGTGCCGGGCCACGGTGAATTGCATCCTCGTGGAGCTTCACATCGACGAGCGTCATCTTGAGATTCTGGACCGGCTCATCTGCAAGCGGACCACCGGCGAGTGCCTCGTGGATACCTTCGATGATCAGTTCCATAGTCTCATTGAGGTACTGGACACCCTTGGTCCGGTCAATGAGCATGTTGGTGGCTTTGATATCCTTGATGCTCTTGGCATCATCCTTTTCCATGCCCGCATTCATGAGGATGTCACGGCGCTCAAGCATCGGCTGGTTCATCGAGACCTCGCCTTTCTTGATCAGGTTAACAATCTCATCAGGCAGAATTTCGAGGTCGAAATAGAACCGGTTATGACGGTTCGGGGACTTGCCTTCCACAGACTCAATCTTCTGGGTTACGGTTTCACGGTAAACCACGATTGGCTCGGAGGTGATGATCTCTACACCCTTGTCGCGCTTGATACGTCCGGTAATAATCTCAAGGTGCAGTTCGCCCATACCTGAGATCAGGTGCTCACCGGTCTCTTCGTTGATGGTGATGACCAGCGTCGGGTCTTCCTTTGCAACCTGCCGGAGCACTTCAACGAGCTTGGGCAGATCCTTCATGTTCTTTGCCTCGACGGCAACGGTCATGACCGGTTCAGAGTAGTGCTTGAGTGACTCGAAGGGGGTGATTTCCAGGAGCGAGGTAACGGTCGAGCCGACCATCGCATCTCTCAGGCCGGTAACTGCGGCGATATTTCCGCCGACAATCTCATCGACCTCAACGCGCTTCGGGCCCATGAAGATACCGACCTGCTGGAGCCGGTTCTCTTTCATCGCTGAACCCATGACATAGAGGCTGTCGCCTCGCTTGATGCGTCCCGAGAAGAGACGTCCGGTGGCGACTTCCCCGGCATGGGGATCGAATGAAATGTCGGTAACCATCAGGGAAACCGGACCGTTCGGGTCGCAGGTGATCATGGCCTTGCCTTCCTTTGACTCCTTGTCGCCATGCCAGATAACCGGGATACGACGCTTCTGTGCGTCGATCGGATTGGGGAGATGGTTTACTACCATATCGAGAAGAACATCGGAGAGCGGGCTGTTCTTTGCCAGGTACTTCATGTCGCCTGCACGGCACTTGTCGAACACATCTTTGAATGAGACGCCACTCTTCTTCATGAACGGAATGGAGACTGCCCAGTTGTAGAGTGCTGACCCGAAGGCAACAGTACCCAGTCCTGCATCAAGTTTCCAGCCACTGTTATAGGCTTCCTCGTTCATACCCTTGATCAGCTTGTTGACCTTGTCGATCACTTTACCGAGCCGGATCTGCATCTCCATTTCGTCGACTTTAATCTCGTTAACGAGACGGTCAACTTTGTTGATGAAGAGAACGGGACGGACTCCCTCCTTGAGGGCCTGCCGGAGCACGGTCTCGGTCTGGGGCATGGTGCCCTCGACTGCGTCCACGAGGACAACCGCTCCATCGACCGCACGCATCGCACGGGTGACGTCGCCACCGAAGTCAACGTGACCGGGCGTATCGATCATGTTGATCAGGTAATCCTGACCTTCGTACTCATGCACCATTGAGACGTTGGATGCGTCAATAGTGATACCACGGGCCTGCTCTTCTGGATCTGAGTCCATGAAGAGCTGCTTTCCTGCAAGCTCCTCAGAGATGATGCCTGCACCTGAAAGCAGGTTGTCAGAAAGAGTCGTCTTGCCGTGGTCAATGTGTGCCACAATACCGATGTTCCGAATGTGCTTCGGTTCCTTCATGAGCTCAGTTACGCGCTCGACTGATTTTTTGCCGCGGACCATGAAAATTACCTCAAAAAAAGATGTTTAACGGGCGGATTTTGCAATGCGCTCGCGTTCTTCCTTTTTCCCTACCGAGAAACACTTCATGTCGCCCTTTGAGGCGGCGATGAGTTCATCGGCGAGAACTGCACTTGCACTCTTCTTGCTCGTGCTGGATCCTTTCAGGGTTGCTTCTGCAAGGAAACCAATGGCGGTATCGACACGACGCATGGGGGCGGTGTCAACCGACTTCGGGACGTTGATACCACCGTATTTCAGACGGACGGTCTCTTCCCGGGGACCGGCGTTGGCGATTGCCTCAACCAGAACATCGATGGGGTTGCGCTTGGTCTTCTTGTTGATGATCTCGAAAGCATCCCGCACGATCCGGATTGCCAGCTGCTTCTTTCCGGTATTATTCTCGGTCTGCATGAGGCGGTTGATAAGCCGCTCGACAATCATCATGTTGCTCTTGCCAAATTCCTGGCGGGAGAACTTGCCGCAGGAGTGGGGGATGATCTGGGCGGTGAGAGTCACATAGCGTATAAGACTGGGATCGATAACCTTGACTTCGCCAACGTCCCACTTATTGAACAGCAGTTTCTGGCCAGCGGCCTTTGCTTCGGTTTCTGTCATCTCAATCACCTGCGCGGTTTCTCTTTCCTGCCAATTACCATTTCGTGGAGGCAGACATTATTCACCTTGGTAACCACGTACCGGACTCCAGGGATATCTCCCATGGAACGACCGAGACGACCGCCGATGCCTTCGATCTCGACTTCGTCGTGCTCATCGATGAAGTTGATTGCACCGTCGCCCACTGCAAACGCGGTGACCTGACGTCCGTTCTTGATCAACTGCACGCGCACGCACTTCCGGATAGCTGAGTTGGGCTGTTTTGCCTCAACACCGACCTTCTCCAGCACGATACCTCTTGCCTGTGGAGCGCCCTCACACGGGTCTGACTTCACATCAAGATTGAGCTCACGGCGGGCGTAGTTCTTGTCTGCCCACCGGAACTTATTTGAGTCCCGAACCATCTTTCTGGCTGCAAATTTACCCTGTCCCATTAAATAACCTCATTTTAGTTGTTTTTGTGGTTATCGATAACCCACACTGAGATATATACAATCGCGGGGTTCCGATTTATAAATTGTGGCAATCCACCTGACTGTCCTATACTATTATCCCTACCTCATAATAATATTATATCCTGTAAGGCCAATGATATGCGATGAAAGTCGGGATCTATAAAGAGGTGCAGATCGATACCAGCCACCGTCTGCTCCATTACAAGGGCAAGTGTGCCAACCTCCACGGGCACCGGTGGAAGATTGAGGTATGGATGGAAGGCGAGCCGGACCCGGCAACGCAAATCCTGATCGATTATAGTCTGATCAAGCAGGTCATTAACAAGTACGATCACCAGATCATCCTGAACCGCGAAGACCCGATGGTCCCCCGCATCGAGGAGTTCCACCCGGTTATCACGACCCCCGGGGAGCCAACCAGTGAACTGATGGCAGTCCTTATCCGCGATGATCTCTCTGCGGTCTGCCGGGAAAGGGGAATTAAGGCAGTCGTAACGAAGATCCGTGTCTGGGAATCCCCCACAGCCTGCGCCGAGCTTACCTGAATGAATGTCACGGAAATTTTCAGGAGCCTCCAGGGCGAGGGTAAAAACCAGGGGAAATCCTGCCTCTTTATCCGGCTCGCAGGCTGCAACCTGAACTGTCACTGGTGCGATACGGAATACTCCCGGTCGGGTGGCAAGGAGATGAGTCTCGATGCAATCCTGGAACAGGTGTGGCGCATCAATCCCCCGTATGTCTGCATAACGGGTGGCGAACCGCTCATGCAGGCAGCTGAACTCGAACCATTGCTTGCATCCCTGCACAAGCGGGGCGCACATGTCGATATTGAGACAAACGGTACCTATGCATTTACCCGGTTGCAGCCATATGCCTCGATCTGCATGGATGTGAAATGCCCGTCATCCGGAGAGCAGAGCGATCTGGCTCTGCTCGATACCATCCGCCCGCAGGACAGCGTGAAGTTTGTCCTCAAGGATGAAACCGATTGCCGGTATGCACAGCAGATTATAGAATCGCATAGAATTGCCGGTGAGATCTTCTTTTCTCCGGTTACTGGAAGCAATTACTCCAATATTGCACAATTTATACTGACCAACAACCTGCCCGTCAGGTTCCAGCTGCAACTGCACAAGATCATAGGTGTGAAATGAAAGCGGTATGTTTACTTTCCGGCGGCATGGACTCGTCCACGCTTGCGTACCTGGCAAAGAGCGAAGGATATGATATCTGCGCCCTGCACCTGAACTACGGACAGAGGACTGAATCAAAAGAACTGGCATGTGCACGGAAGATTGCCTCCCTGCTCAATGCAAAAGACTTCATCGCAGTGAATGTCGGCTATTTCTCACAATTCGGCGAGAGCAGCCTCACGGACAATAAAATCGCCGTCGAGGAGTTTGATGCGGCCCGGGCACATGTTCCCAATACGTATGTGCCGTTCCGGAATGCCAACCTGCTTTCCATTGCAACCAGTTTTGCCGAGGCGAAAGGTGCAGAGGCAATCTTCATCGGAGTCCAGTCGCTCGATTATAGCGGTTACCCGGACTGCCGCCCCCAGTTTATCGAAGCATTCCAGCGCGTGATCGATCTGGGTACTAAAGATACAACTAAGATAATGCTGAAGACCCCCTTCATCCACATGACAAAGACAGACATCCTGAATGTCGGTATGAAACTCGGCGTTCCGTACGAGCACACATGGTCCTGTTACCGGAATGAGGGCAAAGCCTGCGGCACCTGCGGGTCGTGCCATTTCCGGAAAGAAGCCTTTGCTGCAATTGGAAGACAGGACCCGATCCCTTACGAGGAATAAATGGAGATCTTTCGCGGCAGGCGTCTCTGGATAGAGAGTCGTATGATCCGGCTCCCGAATGGGATTGAACGGGAAAAGGTCATTGTTCACCCCAGCAATGCCGTGGCTATTCTCCCCCTTGATGGTGACCGGTGCAAACTGGTAAAACAATACCGGTATGCCATCGACCAGTACATATTCGAAGCCCCGGCAGGAACCATGGAACCGGGCGAAGACCCGTTGCAGACCGCTCACCGGGAATTGATCGAAGAGACGGGTTTTGCAGCCAAGGAAATGCAGGAAAAAGGGTTCATTTATACAACACCGGGATATACCGATGAGAAGATCTTCTTATTCGAAGCCCGGGACCTCTCCCTCTCGCAGGAGTACGGGAAAGACGAAGACGAAATAATTGAGGTGGTGGATGTTGCCATCCGCGACCTGCCGGCCATGATCCGTGATGGCACGATCATTGATGCAAAGACGATCTGCTTAATCCACCGCTGTTTCGGGTGTTAATCGTGCGTTCTTTTCTTACCATTGGAGTAATCATTGTCCTGCTCATCGCATGTGCCGGATGTACAGGTACACCCGCTGCTGAAGCAAAACCTGCATACTCAGTAGATAACAATGGTATCCTTTCCGTTACCTGCGCCCCGGTTACGACAAGTGAAGAAGTGCTCGTCTCCAATGAGACCTATACGAAGTCCCGGATTGTCCTGCATACGCAAAGCGGCGATGTGGTCACGTACCTTGCTGCACCCAAAAACCCGAAGGCGGTAATCGTGTATGCTCCCGGTGCGGGTGAGAAGATCACCGGCCACGAGGAACGGATGGTCCGGTACGCAGCAGCCGGCTATGCATTCATGTTTGCAGATACCCGCGGGAATGGTGCGGAAACCCCCGGCGTTCCTTTCAGCCAGCAGCTCGTCCAGCAGGACTTCAGCCGGTTTGAGAAGGGGGACTGGCCACAATATTACCTCACGGTCTGCGATCTGGTCAGCGCGCAGAAGATTGTTTCCGACCGGTTCTCAGTCCCGGTCTATGCTATGGGATCGAGTAATGGCGGGCGATATGCAGCCGTCGCAGCAGGTGTTGATCCCCAATTCGCCGGGTACGTGGGAATATCCACATCCAACTGGGGATTACTCGACTCCGTGATACAACAGGGATATACGGGAGATCCCGTACGGTTCGCCACCTCGATCGAGCCCGGCACCTATTTCACAAAAATTGCCCCGCGCCCGGTCTGGATCTTCCATGCAGCAGGTGACCCGATCATCCCGTTTGCCAGCGGAAAACAGTTCTTTGACTCAGCACAGGAGCCTAAGACCTTCACCGAATTTTCCGGAGATCATGGGATCAACAGTGATGTCGATACGCAGATCATTATGCACTGGGCGCAAATTTATGGCCCACGAGAGTCTATAAGTAATAGCTCTAGAGAGGTTTGAGACCGGCAATGGCAGAAGAACGGGAGATGGACGACGCGCGAAAGCGTTACGAGTTCAAAAAGGCGCTCGAGAAGCTCGAGTTACAGCAGGGAGACGGGACGGAACTTATTACGATCTATATCCCCCCTGACAAGCAGATCTACGATGTTACCAACCAGCTCAAGGACGAGTTTGGCCAGTGCGCCAACATCAAGAGCAAGCAGACCAAGACCAATGTCCAGAGCGCCATCTCCTCCATCCTCTCACGGCTCAAGTACTACAAGCGCCCGCCCCTGCATGGCCTTGCGGTCTTCTGTGGTACCGTCAAAACCTATGGCGATCGTACGGATCTCCAGTGCACGATCGTAGAGCCTCCCGAACCACTCAACCTCTACATGTACCGCTGCAGCTCGAACTTTGAGCTCGAGCCGCTCAAGCAGATGCTCGAAGAAAAGTCTATCTACGGGCTTCTCGTCCTTGACCGGCGGGAAGCGTACTGGGGCTTTTTACGCGGCAACCGGATCGAACCTGTTGGCGGTACAACGTCAACAGTTCCGGGAAAGACGCGCAAAGGCGGCCAGTCCGCTGCCCGGTTCGGGCGTCTCAGGGAGATTGCGATTGCCGAGTTCTATACAAGAATCGGGGAGCGATCCAGTGCCATATTCCTTGCAGAGAAAGATTTCTTCGAGCGATTCAAAGGTCTGCTGATAGGGGGCCCCAGCCCGACAAAAGAGGAGTTTGAAGCCGGTAACTTCCTCCATCACGAGATCCAGAAGCGGATCATCGGGATCTTTGATGTAGCATATACCAACGAAGACGGTCTCTCCGAACTGGTGGATGCGGCAAAGGATGCGCTCAAAGGCATGACCGTAGTCAAGGAAAAAGCGCTCATGGATAGGTACCTCAGAGAGCTCGTCAAGGATGCCAGCATTGCAGCTTATGGGGAAGATAGCATCCGGAAAAATCTTGAAATCGGGGCCGTCGATACCCTGCTTCTCTCGGCAAACCTCCGTAAATCCCGGCTCCGGATAAAATGCCAGAACTGCGATTTCACGGATGAAAAGACGGTTCACATCGATGCAGGAAAAACAGTCGGGGACATCCCTCTCGGTTCTTGCCCGAAATGTACGGCACCGCTTATCCTCGATGAGGAGATCGATATCGTCGATGAACTAACCAAACTCGCTGAACAGAGCAGTGCCAAAGTCGAGCTTATTTCCGATGATTTTGAAGAAGGATCGATCCTCTTCACCGCTTTCGGCGGGATTGCCGCAATACTGCGCTACAGGACGGGATGCTGATGTTACTGGAAAAACGAATACTACTGGAGCGCGTACTCAGGGAGAGTACCGGCATGGAAGATGTGCTGCTGGCCGAAGGCGGGGAGCATGCCGACCTTGCAACGACTATCGCATTCGCACTGGCAAAGCAGAAAAAACAGGCACCGGTCAAGATCGCACAGGATCTTGTCGCCGAGCTTGCGAAACATCCTGAACTCACAGGAATTCAGGTTGAAGCCAAAGGCCCGTATATCAATTTCATTTTCGGCAAGGAATATGTCAGCGAGACAATAAAAGCCGCAGTGAAACCGGGTTATGGTTCACTTGAGAAAAAAACAACCCGTGTTGTTCTCGAACACACGAGCGCCAACCCTAACGGTCCGCTCCATGTGGGACACATCCGGAACTCAATCATCGGTGACACCCTTGCCCGGGCATTCCGCAAGGCTGGCTACCGGCTCGAAGTCCAGTACTATGTCAATGATATGGGCCGGCAGATCGCAATCGTCGTCTGGGGGTTCACTCATCTTGACAGCACTCAGCAGGAGGGCGAGAAAGAGGATGCCCATATTGCCCGCATCTATATTGCAGCAAACCGCGAGATCGAGAAGGATCCGGAGATCACCCAGCAGGTCAATGAACTGATGCAGCTGGTGGAGAAAGGCGATACTCCCACGGTCAAGAAGTTCAGGAACGAGGTCTCGCGCTGCCTTGACGGGTTCAAGGTCACGATGAAAAACCTCAACGTGGCTCACGACCGGTTTGTCTGGGAGAGCGATTTCATCCGGAACGGGTACACCGAGAAGATCATCAACCGGATCAGGAAACTTCCGCAGGCACGACAGGAAGAGACCCTTGCACTCGATCTCTCGGAGTTCGGGTTCGAGAACAAGTACGTGATCCGGCGCAGTGACGGTACCTCGGTCTATGCAGCCCGCGACCTTGCATTCCATGCATGGAAAGGAGCGAACTTTGACCGGATGATCGATGTGCTTGGTGCTGATCACAAGCTGATTGGCGCCCAGCTCCAGTGCACCATGAAACTGCTCGGGGAGAAGGTACCGGAGATCGTCCACTTCGAGTTCGTATCCCTGCCAGATGGGTCGATGAGCACCCGGGCAGGCAAGTTCATCTCGGCCGATGACCTGATCACCGAGATCAACAAGCGGGCATTCGATGAAGTGACCGCACGGAGACCCGAACTCGATGAGCCGGCCCGGAGGGCAATTGCACAATCAGTCGGTCTTGCAGCAGTCCGGTATGATATCGTGAAGGTATCCCCCGAAAAGAGCACGGTCTTTGACTGGAAGGAAGCGCTGGACTTCGAGCGCCAGAGCGGGCCGTACATCCAGTACTCCCATGCCCGAGCCTGCAGTATCTTAGAGAAAGCAGGACCTTTTGAGGAATGCTACGATCTTGAGACACCGGCTGAGATTGCCCTTGCCAAACAGATTGCGAAGCTGCCCATGGTCATCGAACGGGTGATCGCAGAACTTCGTCCGCATATCCTTGCCACGTACTCCCGCGAACTTGCCGATACCTTCAACTCGTTCTACCACTTCGACCCGGTACTGAAGAGCGAGGGAAAAGTCCGCGATAGACGGCTTACCCTCGTGAAAGCAGCGCAGAACACCCTCAAAGAGTCGTTAGAGACACTTGGGATCGATGCCATCCGCACCATGTAATGCCCTGCGAAAGCAGGGATACCAGTTTTTTTCAAAGACTTCAGGCGCTGCTCTCAAGCCCTGCATGTGGTGCAAACGGGCACTTATGGGCGGTGACATGTGTTACAAGCACCAGTTCTATGGGATTGACAGCCACCGTTGCGTCCAGATGACCCCCACCCTGCGCTGCAACCAGCGCTGCCTATTCTGCTGGAGATCCTACGAAGAAGAGATGCCCGAGGAAAAGGAGTGCTCTCCGGAAACAATTCTGGCCGGATTACACAAGTTCCAGAAAAAAGCTCTTGCCGGGTACAATTCCATCCTCGATAATACAGTCACTTCCGAAAAGTGGCAGGAAGCCCTGGATCCAAAACACGTCGCGATCTCGCTCTCCGGGGAACCGACACTCTACAGCCAGCTCCCGGCGCTGATCGATCTCTTCAACGATAAAGGCTATACAACATTTCTCGTGAGCAACGGAACAAATCCTGACATGCTCCGGAGGTGCCACCCGTACCAGATGTATGTCTCGCTCGATGCGCCGGATCGGGAGACCTACATCGCGGTATGCCGCCCGGAGGAGGATTACTGGGAGCAGGTAAATGAGAGCCTTGCCCTGCTGGGAACGCGGCGATCCGCAGTGCGGATTACCCTTGTCAAGGGTCTCAACGATTTCTCTCCGGAAAAATACGCCGCGATCCTGCAGGATTCGGGCGCGTCATTTGTGGAAGTGAAGGGATATATGTATCTGGGATACAGTAGAAACCGGTTGGCTAGAGAGAACATGCCGGCGCATGAGTATGTACGATCGTTTGCAGAAAAGATTGCAGCAGCGTGCGATTACCGGTTTAAAGATGAGAATATTTTGAGCAGAGTGGTCTGCCTGGAGCGTATAACATGAGATTCAATCCCGAAGAATGGAAGCGAAAATCACGTGAGAATTTTGAAGGTGCATGGCATGAAGGGCCATCTGTAGTTACACCGCCGGGACATGCGGCAACATACCCATGCCTTACGTTCAAACGGGCCCAGGCGCACCCGATCTTTGCCACGATAAACCGGCTCCGCGAGACCTACCTTTCGCTGGGATTCGATGAAGCCGAAAACCCAGTCATCATCGAGGAACAGGACATCTACCGGCAGTTCGGCCCCGAGGCAATGGCCGTGCTCGACCGGGTCTTCTATCTCGGGGGACTTCCCCGTCCGAACGTGGGGATCGCCCGGAAACAGCTCGATGAGATCAATGAGATCCTGATGAGCCATCGGAGCCCGCTCGCACACGGGGATACCGTGCCGGTCGAACAAGCTCACCTGCATGAACATTACAAATCCATGACAAAAGAAACCGAGGAGCACCTGCGCGAGACGCTCCACGCGTACAAGAAATCGGAGATCGACGGGGACGAACTGACCTTCGAGCTCTCCAAGGTGCTTGGGGTGGATGACGCGCTGGTTGTGCACATCCTCGACGTTGTTTTTCCGGAGTTCAGGGCACTCGTTCCGGAATCTTCGCGTTCAACGCTCCGCAGCCACATGACGAGCGGCTGGTTCATGACTCTCGGAGCGATCTGGGAGAAAACAGCGCTTCCCATCCGTATGTTCTCAGTTGACCGGTGTTTCCGGCGCGAACAGGCTGAAGGGCCGACCCGTCTCATGACCTATCATTCGGCATCGTGTATCATTGCCGGAGAAAATGTCACCATTGAAGATGGTAAAGCCGTCAGCGAGGCACTCCTTTCCGCATTCGGGTACACTGATTTCCGGTTCCAGCCGGATGAGAAACGTTCCAAGTATTATATGCCGGATTCGCAGACCGAGGTCTATGCCCGCCACCCGGTACATGGCTGGGTTGAGGTGGCAACGTTTGGGATGTACTCCCCCTCAGCACTTGCCGAGTACGGTATCGGCGTACCGGTCATGAACCTCGGGTTAGGTGTAGAGCGACTCGCGATGATTGCGTACAATTCAAATGACGTCCGTCAACTCTGTTTCCCCCAGTTCTTCCCCCGACCCATTACTGACCGGGATATTGCCCGGGCGGTTCATGTACGGGAAGAACCGGCATCCCCGGAAGGAAAGCAGCTTGCAGCAGCAATTATCCGTGTCGCTACCGCAAATGGCGCCGCTGCCGGACCATGCTCATTCGATGCATGGGAAGGGACTCTTGGCGGAGTAGCGATAAAAGTGGCAGTAGAAGAGCCGGAATCCAATGCAAAGCTCTGCGGTCCCGCCTGCGCCAATGAAATATTCGTCCATGAAGGATCGATTCTGGGTGTGCCGGATGTTGAGAAGTGGAAACAGGCGCGGACAGAGGGAGTCTCAACCGGCATCAGCTACCTGAGCGCAGTTGCAGCGCTCGCCGCTGCCCGCATCGAAGAAGCTGCCCGGTGCGGGAAGGCCACCACGGTGCAGGTGAAGATGGCAAAACTCCCCAGTGACATTAACCTGAAGATCGAGGAGTTCGCAATGCGTGCAATAACAGATAATAACAAAAAAGTGGACGTAAGGGGCCCGGTATTCCTTTCCGTCAGTTCAACAATCAAAGAATAATTTTTTTTCTTGCTCTGGACAAATCCTCTTGCTCTTTTGGATTCTCTCACTTTTTTTGCGTTCATAAGTATTGATTATCTATCACGCTTTCAAGTCAGGGGGAGGATGGGGGTCGCGTGGGTACATTTGCACGGCCTAAACTCAACCCGTGACCCTGAATCTGCCACTCATTCCCGGCAGGTTAACGGCGTTGAGATCATTCCACAGGATCACGAAAACCGCAGGAGGTACTGATGGCAATTATCAAGTGTACCCACGCGACCCCCTCCATGCCCACTTGAATTCCGGACATATTTTATCCTGATTTACGTCGACGATTGGTGTTTTTTGTGCCGGGATCCACTGAGGGGGGTCACATGGGTACAGTTGGAATGCCGGGGTGACTCCCGAAACCCCGTGGGTCACGGTAGATGATGGAAACATTCCTGATCACCCCCTCCGGGAATCAATGCTCAAAATGGGGGTCTCGTACATATGTTAGAAATAGATAACATTAATATGAAATAGTGTTAGAAATAGATAACACACAGGACTGATAGAAATGAAACCCAGAAATCTCTACCGCATAATCATCGGAATACTAATGATCATCAGCGGTATCGCTTCCATGATCCTGACCGCGGGTGAAGCCATCATCGGGACTATCCTGCTTGTAGCAGGACTTGCCTTCCTTATCACGGGGATCACCCGGCACCGGCAATATGGGAATGAGCCGGAATCTGATGAGCGCTCAAAAAAGATCGGTGCATACGGGCTGTCCTATGCATGGCTCACCGGCCTGCTCTTTATGTTCTGCCTGTTCTGGCTGGATTATCTGGGACTATTAAGGCTGGGAACCCAGGTTGCACTTGCACTGTCCATTGTCGTGCTTGCACTCTCTGCCCGGCTCTATCAGATCTATCTGTTCCGGAAAGGGGATGTGGAATAGGATATAATTGGAGTACACAATTGTGCAGACCAGAATCAAAGAATTCCGGACGCGTTTTTCCCTTACACAGGATGATCTCGCAAAAAAAGTAGGTGTGCGAAGGGAGACAATCGTCTTTTTGGAACAGGGAAAATATAATCCGTCCCTCAAACTCGCCCATGATGTAGCCCGGACCCTGCATACCACGATAGACGAACTCTTCATTTTTGAAGACGAGGTGCAGGGACAGGAAAGCGGGATCGTTCTCGAAGACTAGCAACAGAGAATTCACGAAGAGGCTGTTTCAGAGCTCATGGAATCCATGACGGGTTCAGAAATTACCGGTTCCCGGCAGAGGTCTCCAAGAATAAGCATGGTCGCATTCTTATCGAGGGGTTGGTTGTCATTGCCACATTTTGGGGAGTAAATGCAGGACGGGCAGCCATCTTCGCACCGGCAGTCCCGGACCAGTGCATGGGCGGTGGCAAACAGATCGGGCAGGATCTCGTAGGCTTTCTCAGCAAGTCCGATACCTCCTTCATAGCCATCATAAACAAATATGACCGGCTCTCCGTTCTCACCATATGCGGCTGATGACAATCCGCCAATATCCCAGCGATCGCACATCACATGCAGAGGCATGAGGGCAATGATGGCATGCTCTGCACCATGCAGTCCGCCGGCAAAATCCAGGTTCCCTTTCAAAATGTTCTGCTCCGTATGGGGAGAAGGGATGAGCCAGAATGCTTTTGTCCTGAAGGTGAGCGGGGGGAGACAGAGGGGTTCAACACCCAGAATGGTATCGCCGCGTTTGATCTTGTAACCGGTATATTGTTCGGTCACTTCCACTACTCCAAAGGCACATTTCACCCCATTCAATTCACAGGTTTCAAGGGTCTCGATGATCGCAAGATCCACCTCTTTTAAGGGCTGCGTGTAATAGTCCACATCGGCCTCGGCCACCCGCACGGTATGGGTTTCCAGATCCATCTCCTTGACAAGATACATCTCGCCCTGGTGGAGAAGAATAGCCCCTTTGTGGGCTTCCCGGTATGCCTGAGCCCGGTCCATGGTCTCGAGCATCCTGCCATGGCACATAATCCGGAAGGTTTCTCCGGGAATCCCCCAAAGACTTACCAGGCTGGCTGCTCTGCCCCGCCCGGAATACACCCACCCGCGGGCTGTCTTCCTGACAAGATCGGTGGATGCAAGTTCCGGAAGCAATTGAGGGAATGCATCACCGAAAAATACCCGGTCTTCATCTTCGCGGAGGGGAAGCTCAGCTGCAGCGCAGAGCAGGTGCCCGGATACGATATACGGATTGTCCGTATCAACGATTGCGTGTTCGTTCGAACGCGAAAAAAACTGTTCCGGGTGGTTCATGAAGTACTGGTCAAGGGGATTGGCCTGCGCAACAAGAAGAGCAAGAGATACATCACCTTTCCTCCCGACCCGGCCGGCCTGTTGCCACGTGGACATCATGGTACCCGGGTACCCGGAAATAATCACGGCATCGAGCGATCCGATATCGATACCAAGCTCAAGTGCATTTGTCGAGACAACACCCTTCATCGTCCCATCCTTGAGACGGTTCTCGATAATCCGCCGGTCCTCGGGAAGATAACCTGCCCGGTACGCGCAGATTGCATCTGCGAGCTGAGCACTTGAACGTCGTGCATCCTCCCGCGCCCAGAGGGTAACGAGTTCCGCCATCTTCCGGGAACCAGTAAAACACAATGTCTGGAGATCGTTTTTCACGCAGGAAACCAGAAGGTCTTTTGTTTCCTGATGCGTGGAGCGTTCACCTACGCCATCGTAGAACGGGTTGTAGAGAACGAAATGTTTCCTCCCGTGAGGGGATCCATTACCGTCGATTAACTCGAATGGATGACCGGTCAGCCGGGAGGAAAATTCCTCCGGGTTTGCCAGCGTTGCCGTGGACATGATGAACTGCGGGCGTGAACCATAGTGAAGGCAAAGTCGCGACAAACGCCGGATCAGCATCGCAATATGTGAACCGAATACTCCCCGGTACCGGTGTGCCTCATCGATGACAATATACCGGAGATTGGCAAACAGCGGGCGCCATTTCATGTGCCAGGACAGGATCTGATGAATCTCATGGGGATTCGAGAGAATTATCCGCGAGTTATCCCGTATCGCCGCCCGTCGAGACTGCGGGGTGTCCCCGTCATAAATAGCGGGTTTTGCTGAAATGCCGGTATAGTCAGCCATCTGCTCAAGGGTTATAAGTTGGTCGTTTGACAGCGCTTTTGTCGGGTACAGGTATAGTGCACGAGCTTCCGGATTGGCTTCAAGCGCGGAAAAAACTGGAATATTGAACGCCAGGGTCTTACCGCTTGCTGTTGGCGTCGTGATTATCACATTTTTGCCGGCATTAACGTGGTTGATTGCATCACACTGGTGCGTGTACAGCCGGATGCCTTTCTGGTCGAGATAGGAAGTGATACTATCGGAAAGAGGTGAATCGAGTGTGCCATAACGGGGGAGGCAGGGTTCAATAATTTCGGTATGTACCACGCGGTGATGATAGACCGGGTTGGTAGCGAGAAGCCGGATTACATCCTCAACAGCCATAGGATTCCCCCATCAGATGGAAAAACAACAGGGCCAGCGAAATAATATCCTGCCTGTTGTGCTCAACGATCGGAACCAGAGGCCCGCAATTACCCGTCCGCAGGTACGTCTCATAAAATTCGGGCACCATCTGGCCGGGAATATCATCCTCGCGGTGAATGCCTAATATCTCCCGTTCCAGTGCGGTGAGGCGCATTGAGGGGAATTGACCCAGCCAGTGCCTGCGGCTGAAATGAAGGACATCAAAATGCGAAATACGGGTACTGACAGGATTGTCCATCCCGTAGTACCCGAGCCGGTCATTGATATAGGGTAGATCGAATGCTTTGCCATTAAACGTAACAAGTGCTTTTCGCTCTCCGGACAAGTGACGGATTGTTTCATAGAGTGCAGCCTGCTCCTCTTCGATATCACGGAGCAGGTACTGGTAAACATTCAGCGATCCGTTTTCCATCACCCCGATGCCAAAGAGAATGATCGGCCGGGAGAACAGACCCATAGTCTCGATATCAAGAAAGACATAATCTTCAGGTTCGTGCAGACCTGCTGCTCCCAGCACCAGGGGATGCGACTTTGCATGCCGTTTACCAATGAGTTCCATGATATCACGCGAATCCCCGTGGCACATACAGTCAATGACCGGATGGACATGCGAACGGTACTTGGGATGCTCAGCGAGGTCGTACAATGTCTCATAACCCCGTTCCCGCAGTCGTTTTTCCGTTGCCCGTCCAATCCCCCGGACAAGGGAGAGATCATTAAGAATGGTATTCCGGTAGTGATCGAGATCGAATGCCGGGGGATGAAGGGAGTGCGGGCTCGTTAACGAGAAGCAGGTCCCACGGTCATTGGTGATCTCTTCCCCGGAAAAAACCCCATCAAAAGGCCGGTCATGGTAACTGGCGATCAGATGTTCAAGCTGCTGCCGTGCCTGATCATACTCTGATGAGAAAACAACACTGTTGGAAAAACTCGTCCCGAATATGTTTCCATCCCGGACAACTTCGTATTCCTTCAGCGTCTGCATGCGCTGGTGCCAGAGGGATCCTATCCGGGCTGATGCTTGTAGAGCAGCCATCGTCAGGATTACATCCAGAAATGAACGTATAAACTTCCGGCCGTGCAGGGTGAAAGTGAAAATATTTTCAATAGTTCAATGAGACGTTTAATCTTTCCAGGGACACAATCCTTTTTGTACAGGGTGAAGCCGTGAAAAACCGGGCATTGAAACGAAAAAATGAAGGCGGTCGTGAGGCATGAAAGGAATAAAGGGTTTTCTTATCGATCTTGACGGGGTTCTTTACGTGGGAGATAAACCCATTGCAGGAGCGAAGGATACCATCGAATATCTCATGCAGGAAAATTACCCATTCCGGTTTGTCTCCAACACAACACAGAAATGCCGGAAAACCATTGCCAGCCGCTTATCCGCTATGGGATTTGATATCCCCGAGAAATACATTTTCACTCCGCCTCTTGCCGCTGTTGCGTATATGAAAAAAACCAGCAAACTGCATTGCTATCTTCTCACCACCGGGAATGTTGACCGGGATTTTGAGCAGGTTTGTGCACAAGACTCCGGTTCAAAGAAAGATTATGTGATTGTCGGCGATGCCGGGGATACGATTACGTATGACAACCTCAACACAGCCTTCCGCCACCTCATGGAGGGGGCGGAACTGATTGCACTGGAAAAAGACCGGTACTGGATGGCACACGATGGCCTCTCCCTTTCAGCCGGCCCCTTTGTGCAGGCACTTGAATTTGCATCCGGGAAAACAGCAACCGTAATGGGGAAACCTTCGAAAGCGTTCTTTGACCTTGCCCTGCACGACATGGGATTACAAAACGGGCAGGTAGCAATGATTGGCGATGATATTACCACCGATATCGGGGGAGCTCACCACGCCGGGATGAGAAGTATTCTGGTCAGGACGGGGAAATTCCGTGAAGATACAGTGAGAAACTCGACCGTAAAACCAACTTATACTATCGATTCTATCACTCATCTGAAAGATATCTTATGAAAAGCACGAACAACACAACAATGCAGGGAAAGACCCATGTCAGGTAAAACAACCATTTTTTTCATAGGTTTTTTATTTGTTGTAGCCGTGGTGATATCGGCAGCATATTTAGGGGGACTGCTTCTGCCCCATGCATCAGTTGTTTCACCACATATCAGCCCATCATCCTCAGATTTATCGCCCATCATTTCAACGCATTCGTACCCATTTGAAAAGGAGATAATTACGATCACCGTACCAGTCAGCGATGCGGTGTACCAGGGTGCCAAACTTACCAATAAGGAAGTCACCATTTATGGAAACATCTCCGAAGAGATCTGGATTGCAGACAGTTACCGATCGATGGTAAACGATCCTGCACAGGAGGATCTTTACCGTGCCCTGACAGGTGAGTTCAAAAAGATCAAAGAAAGTAAAGGGCTTTCTGATGATGAATACCTCGAACTGATAACACTATATGTCCAGTCACTCCGATACGAGACACTCGCGGATAATCCGGCAAAATTTCCGGTTGAAACCGTTGTTGATGGATCCGGTGACTGCGATGACAAAAGCATGCTTCTCGCAGGACTTCTTTCCCATGAGAGTTACCGGGTTGCCCTGCTGTCGTTTGGGACTGAAACCCATATGGCACTGGGTGTCGCTGCCGATGAATTTCTCTATAAAAACACGACTTACACGTATATTGAAACAACAAATTTCTCATTTGTCGGCATTCCTGCAGATACACTCGGAGGAGGACGCTCACTGCAATCAAATCCTGTTATCATTCCCATTGGCAACGGCACGAAAATCTATACCAGCGGTGAGGAAAACCGCTCTATAAGTAATGCATACAACCATTCTGAACAGAGAGTCAGAAACCTGGAACCACAGATAAAGAGTCTTGAAGCGGATCTTACCCTGCGGCAGGAAAAGATCACTCAACTGGAATTACAGATGCAGAGCCTGAGGAGTTCAGGTAATATCCAGAATTACAATGCACAGGTTTCAGTACACAACGGGTTAGTATCTGATTATAATACACACCTGAGCAAATACAAGGCACTCTTCGCCCAATATGAAAATGCGGTTCATGTCCATAACTATATACTCGAACACAATTTCGACAGGCCTGGCGTCTATGCATATGTAAAACAGAATTGGTCGGAATGAAGAACGGATATTACTTCATTTTTCCTGCCTAAGATCTTTTATTGTTATAAGGGAGGGTAGGGGATTCCTATCGGAAATTTCTGGAGCAATATCCACTTCGGTTACCCGTTTCAGTGCCATAGCGCAATACTGTTCTGATACATCTATACCGATAAAACGCCGGCCTTGTTTCCGTGCAACAAGACTTGTCGTGCCAGCACCATTGAACGGATCAAGGATAATGTCGTTTTTGTACGAGAACAATTTCATCAGCCTCCGGGGCAGTTCTTCAGGAAACATGGCCGGATGTTCGTAATCTTTCATTCGTGTTTCCGGAGGAAATGACCACTTTCCGAGTACCCATTCCTTGAATTCATCGGCAGTGATATCGATATCTTCACGGTTGCCGGATTTCTTATGCGTTTCCTTGTCAAAGACTTCAATGAATTCCCATGTGTATTTGATGTAGGGCATAGAGGGGGATTTCCAGCTTCCCCAAGCCGTATATTTTGCATTGTAGTTGTTCTTCTCCCAGAGAAACTCCGCTTTCCAGAGAAGCCCGAGCCGGGCCAGCTGGCGAGAGATGATATGATGAGTGGGGACATAATCAGAAAAGAGCGGCTGGACATTTACGGCAATACGACCCCCCGGCTTGAGCACCCGCTCGCACTCTGTCCATACCTGCAGGAGCTTTTCGAAATACTCGTTCCACTCATGGGTATCATCATGGGAATCCTGCGCATAGGTGTGCCCGAAGTTGTAAGGTGGTGAAGTGATGATGAGATCGACACTCCGGTCCGGGATACGGGCAAGAATATCCTGTGCATCCCCGCAGAGGATACGGTTCACGAACGGGAGTATCTGCGGGGTTTCAGCGACAAAAAAAGACTTGTTGGCATGCTTTGATCCCTGCCTTACTTTTGCCTTGCCTTCCTTATCCTGAACTTTCTCCGATCTCATGCACTGTTATCCTGTGTGTAATTTACCATCAGTGTGTTAAAAGATACCGAAATCCCCTGCCGGTTTATAGCAATGTGAAAAGCGTTTAATGCAGCGATAGACATAATCTCTACGATTATTTTATGCTGCAGATCAAAAACTTGCATGTCAATGTCGGCGACAAAGAAGTTTTGCACGACATAAATCTCCAGATCAATGATGGGGAAACACATGTTCTGCTGGGCCCCAATGGATCCGGAAAGACAACACTTCTCATGACCGTTATGGGGTTTTCTAACTATATGGTAACAAAAGGGACGATTACCTATAATGGAAAAGATGTAACGAACATGCACGCCCACGAACGGGCAAAAAGCGGAATAGGCATGCTCTTCCAGCGTCCCCCCACAATTTCAGGATTAAAACTGGGAAAGATGCTTACCGCCATTTCCCGGACCAAGAAAGAAAATATTCTGGAACTGGCACAATCAGTCCATATGGACAAATTCCTGGAACGGGACATCAATAAGGGTTTTTCCGGCGGGGAGATCAAACGCAGCGAGGTGCTGCAGCTGATGATCCAGAACCCGGATTTTGTCATGCTCGATGAACCGGAGAGTGGAGTCGATCTGGAGAATATTTCCCTTATTGGCACCAACATTGGCAAACTTCTCGAAAAAGACAAACACCTCGCCGACAGGAGAAAAAGCGGGCTTGTCATTACCCATACCGGATATATTCTCGACTACCTTGATGCCGATAAAGGTCATGTGATGTGCGACGGGCAGATACGGTGTCATGGTAATCCCCGTGAAATCATAAAGGAGATCAAACAGCGCGGATACAAGGAGTGCCTCGAATGCCGTCACGCATAACTACCCCCGATCTTTCAAAAGACGACCAGGAGCGACTTGCCCAGTCGGGTATGGATCTCAGCATGACGAACCGGTGCGGCAGCTTCCTCCAGATGGATCAGGATGTTGTTCATGCGGAGTGCTCACAGGAAGGTATCGAAGTCCTTTCCTATGCCAAGGCATTTGAAAAATACCCGTGGATGAAGGATTATAACTGGAAGTTAGTCACTCCTGATAAAGACGAAATCACAAAATACGTTGCCGCACAAAAAAAACCCCAGGGCTACGTAATTATTGCCCATAAGGGGTCGAGCAATATCCTTCCCATACAGGCATGCCTGTATCTCGGTAAAGAGCAGATCCAGCATGTCCATAATATCATCATCGCAGAAGAGGGCGCTGAACTCCATATCATATCCGGCTGTACAAGCAGTGCTCATGTCGGTAAAGGCGGTGCACATTATGGCATCTCTGAATTCTATGTGAAAAAGGATGCAAAGATCAGCTTCACGATGATCCACAACTGGAGCGAAAATATTGAAGTCTACCCCAGAAGCGCCACAGTTGTCGAGGAGAACGGGGTATTTCTTTCCAATTATGTCTGCATGCAACCGGTAAAAAAAGTGCAGATGTACCCGACCGCAACACTCAAAGGCGCGAACTCGGTTGCCCGTTTCAGCAGCATCGTAATTGCCACTCCGGGTTCACTGATGGATCTCGGATCCCGTGCGATTCTTGAAGGAGTCGGTGCAAGCGCTGAACTGATCACGCGTGCCATCACCAAGGGAGGAACGATCATTTCACGGGGTCACATCAACGGCAAGACTGCCGGTACCCGCGGGCACCTCGAATGCAAAGGCCTGATCTTAAAAGATGGTGTCATCTACGCAATTCCAGAGATCGAGGGATCGGTCGTTGGCACCGAGCTTTCCCACGAAGCAGCAGTTGGAAAACTTGCAAAGGATGAGATCGAATACCTCATGTCCCGGGGACTTGACGAGGATGAAGCAACCGCGACCATTATTCGTGGATTCCTCGATGTGAAGATCAATGGTCTGCCGGAAGCACTCCAGAAACAGATTGATGCCTCCATTGATGTGGCGGAGAAGTCCGGATTCTAAAATCTAGCACATATGTCTCCCTATCCACGAGCTGAAGAGCGGTGCAGGATGGTGGAACGCCAGATCGAAGCCCGGGGCATCCACAACCCCCGCGTACTTGCAGCTATGCGGGAAATTCCACGCCACTTTTTTATCCCTCCACCCTATGATCAATCTGCATACGAGGATAATCCACTCCCGATTGGGAATGGGCAAACCATTTCACAGCCATATATCGTTGCGTTAATGACAGAACTGCTCCGCCCGGAACCTTCCGATAATGTCCTTGAGATTGGAGCGGGAAGCGGGTACCAGGCAGCGATTCTGTCCCGGCTTGTACACCGGTTAACCACCATGGAGCGGATATCAGCAGTAGCAATTCTTGCCCGGAATAATCTGAAATTATTAGGGATCGGGAATGTTGAGGTCATTGAAGGGGATGGAACGCAGGGATATCTGCAGAATGCCCCGTATAATGGAATCATAATTACCGCAGCAACGCCCGAAATTCCCCGAATGCTGACGGACCAGCTCGCGGACAGAGGAAGGCTGGTAGCCCCGGTAGGTGGACGCGATATCCAGGAACTGGTGACACTTGAAAAACAGGGTAACAGACTGATTCCAGAATACCACGGGGGAGTCAGGTTTGTACCTCTCATAGGGAAGCATGGCTGGGAGAACTGAAAAAATGGAAATTTTTGATATAACGCGACCCCTTTCCGCTGAAACACTGGTGTACCCCGGGGACAGCGAACCGTCCTTCAAACAGCGGGATGAAGGGAAGTACCTGATCAGTGACCTGCACATGAGTACCCACACGGGTACCCACATCGATGCACCGGTTCACTACCTCAAATCCGGTGATACAATCGATACCATTCCCCTCATCAATCTGATTGGCAGCTGCCGGGTGGTGGATGTGAGCAGTGCGGGAAGTACCATTACTGCAGGACACTTAGACGGAAAACTGGACAATATTACCAGAATCCTGCTCAAAACGTCTTTTTCCGGGCACCATCAATTCGTGGAGGATTATCCTTCCCTGTCTTTTGATGCGGCACATCTCATTACGAATAAGGGGATTTGCTGTATCGGGATTGACTCCCCCTCCATCGAATCCTATCACTGCGATGGTTCGGTTCACCGGGAACTTCTTGGAAAAGGATGTATTATCATAGAACTTCTTGACCTGTCAACAGTACCTGAAGGGGATTACGATATGATCGCACTGCCCCTGCGCCTCAAGGGACTTGATGGATCCCCGGCACGCGTTGTGCTCATGAAAACTTAAAAAAAGGGATTATTATGGATATTCTCATCGACTCGGTCAACAAACTTGAAACTATTCTTGAGCACAGCGGATGTGAAGAGGTTGGCGTACTTCTGGACGTGAATCCGGATGCGGTGAACTGCCAGTTCGAAAGGGGTGCATGCATGACTGCATCGTTTGGGGGAAGGAGTGCGGAATTCGTGACCAGTGATCCAATCCGGGCCCAGACAAAAATTTCATTTATGTTCGGAGCTCCCCTCGATACTCCGCCCGTAAGGAGTGCAGCATGTGCAATGATCAATGTGGCTACGGGTTTTTTCTGCCTCTCACGTGTTCTTCACGCATGCCCGGGATCACGACATGCAGACTGTATGAAGGAACTCAGCGCGGTTATTCAGGGTAAAAAAATACTGTGTGTCGGGAGTATTCCGGCAATTGAAAATGCATTCCCTTCGTATATTGTCACCAATGACAAGGATGCAGATCTGGTTCTGGTCAATGCAGAAGGTATAACCGACCCGGGACTGGGAGACCTGATCGCAGAATGCAAAGATACAAAACGCATTATCTGTCTCGGGCCTTCAACCGCCGGGGTTGCCCGGCTCCAGCAGCTAGAACACTGGTGTCCATATGGAACGAGCGTGTAAATCCTTAACACAACTCCATTAGTCGTCCGTACTCGGGGCCATAGAAGGGTAAAACTCTTGTTACCAGCATCCCAATTATTTCTCATGCTTTTTGGGTCATCGGGGATTCGAAGAAAATTTGACCAGACACTGGTCGATATCGCATTAAAAGCAGGATCTGTGCTTGCCACTGAGTCTTCAGACTGTATTGTCGGCATGGACACCCGCACAACAAGCCCCCTGCTCGCGCACCTGGTTGTATCCGGTATAATAGGGGGTGGCGGGACAGCGCATGTTACCGGCATTGTCCCGACACCATCGGTTGCATTCAGTACCCGCAATGCAAAAGCCGGCAGTATGATCACCGCCTCGCATAACCCAGAAGAATATAATGGCCTGAAACTGTTCAATCCCGATGGCTCATCCTTTACCCTTGCACAGCAGGCAGATATGGAAAGGCGCCTGCAAACGCCACTATGGGCAGACTGGCAACACCAGGGAGACGTGAAGTCATTTGATGCCATCACCCCCCATAAAAAAGCAATTCTTGATCTTATCAGTATCAAACAGGATCTGCCTGTTGTTGTTGATTGCGGGAACGGTGCGGGATGCACACTTACACCATCACTTCTTGCGGATGCAGGTGCAAAAACCACCTGCATCAATTGCGATACCTCCGGGCATTTTGCCCGGCCCTCTGAACCGCTCAAAGAACATCTCGGCTACCTGGGAGATATGGTTAAAAAAACCCAATCCGCCTGTGCAGTTGTTCATGACGGGGATGCAGACCGGATGATGGCATTCGATAACAAGGGGCGCTTTATCGATGGGGATCACCTCCTCATGCTCTTTGCCCAGTATCTCGATGCAAAAAAGGTCGTTACAACAAGTGATGCTTCAATGCTCATTGAGAGTATTGCAGACGTCCGGCGTACTCCGGTTGGGGACTCCTATGTATCTGAAGAACTCCGGAAATGGGGAGATTTCGGGGGTGAACCATCAGGCGCATGGATCTTCCCGAAGATCTCTCTCTGTCCTGATGGCCCTTACGCAGCAGCACTCTTTTGCGAAATTGCATCCGAATGGGATGTCGCATCTTCGCTTGATAAGATGCCAGCTTACCCGATACTACGGGAGTCATTCGTGCACGAATCTGCACGAGAGATTGTATCTTCGCTCGGTGCTTCAAACCCGACAGATGGTATCCGGGTAGCTGATGAAGACGGCTGGTACCTGATCCGGGCAAGTGGAACCGAACCGAAGATCCGTATCACTGCTGAAGGAAAGTCACTGCAGAAAGCAAAGGAGATGCTTTCAATAGGACGTGACAGGCTGAAACAGGGGAAAACTGCTTAAATGTTGTAAGAGGAGCTGTACGTATGGAATGTGTTGTGCTCGCCGCAGGAGAGGGAAAACGGATGCGTCCCCTCACGGCGAAGCGCCCGAAAGTGATGCTCCCGCTCGCTAACCGCCCCATGATGGAGCACCTCGTCCTTGCAGCTCGTGACGCGGGTATAACCGATTTTGTTTTTGTTGTTGGCTATGGGGAAAGAGAGATCCGAAAGTATTTTGGCGATGGTTCTGCCTGGGGCATTCATATCGCGTATGCTGCCCAGCGACACCAGCACGGGACTGCTGATGCCGTCCGGTCAGCACGGGATCTTGTAACAGGACCGTTTCTTCTCTTAAACGGGGATATGATCCTTAAAACAGGCGATATTGCAAACTTGTGCAGCCAGCCAGCTCCCTGCATGGGTATCAGTACAACCGATCATCCCGGAGATTATGGGGTGATTCTCGAGGAAGGGGGTTATGTCACTTCGCTCGAAGAGAAATCAAAACAGCCAAAATCCAACCTCATTAACGCCGGGGCATATCTTTTCTCTCAGGAGATCTTCGATCTCATCGATCAGGTACAGTTATCTTCAAGAGGTGAACTTGAACTCACCGATGCATTTACCGGGTTAATTGCGGAAAAAAAATTAAAAGCCTACTGCCTGTCCTACTGGATGGACGTCGGGCACCCGTGGGATATGCTTGATGCCAATACTACCCTGATGGCAACTCTTGATTCCGGTAATGCCGGGGTTGTTGAAGAAGGAGTGTTCCTTCAGGGTTCTGTTGATATTGGAAAAGGGAGTGTCATAAAATCGGGAACTTATATTGAGGGACCCTGCATCATCGGGAAAAATTGCCGTATAGGTCCTCATGCATATATTCGGGGGGCGACGAGCATCGGCGATGACTGCCATATCGGGCATTGCTCTGAGATAAAAAATTCTATCATCATGAGTGGGACCAAAATCCCCCACTTCAACTATATCGGGGATTCTGTGATTGGATCTAGCTGTAACTTTGGAGCAGGGACCAAACTCGCAAACCTCCGGCATGATCATGGGAATGTCAAAGTATGCGGAAAAGATACGCGAAGGAAAAAATTCGGGGCAGTTATTGGAGACGAGGTCCAGTTTGGCATCAACTGCTCCATCAACGTTGGTTCAATGATAGGGAGCGGAGCACATTTTGCGCCCAATTCATCGATTGAAGGATGCATCGGAGATAAAGCGATAATCCGTTAGGTGAAAAAATGCAAGCCGTCATTTTAGCAGCAGGAGAGGGAAAACGGGTGCGCCCGCTCACGAGGAGCCGCCCTAAAGCGATGATTCCGGTGGCAAACCGGCCTATTATCGAATACGTAATCGAAGCACTATTGAAAAATGGCATACGCGACATTATCGTCGTCGTTGGGTACAGAAAAGAGCAGGTGACCCGTTTTTTGAACCAGCTCGATATACCCATAGATGTGGTTGTCCAGACCAAGCAGCTTGGCACTGCACACGCCCTTTTATGTGCGGAATCAAAAATTTCCGGGGATTTTCTTGTCCTGCCCGGAGATAATTACATAGATCCGCAATCAATCGCAAAAATAAAAGATACTCCCAATGCGATGCTGGTAAAAGAACATCCCAATCCTTCGAATTTCGGAGTTGTTACGCTGGAAGACGGATGTGTAACCCACATAATCGAGAAGCCGGAGCATGCCCCCAGTTTCATGGTGAGTACCGGAATTTATTCCCTCAAAAAGGATTTTTTCACCAAAATACACGGAAATGATATAACAGACGTAATATCCCTGATGATCAATGAGGGGGAGAGGGTGCGGGCAATCCCTGCAGATGACTGGCAGGATGCAATCTTTGCATGGGATCTCCTCAAGATGAACCGGCGTCTTCTGAGCACATTGCCACCTGCACGAGAGGGCACTGCAAGCAGGCAGACCATTATACAAGGGGCAGTCAAGATCGGGAAGGGCACATCAATAGGTCCCAACACTATCATCACCGGGCCGGTTTTTATTGGAAATGATTGCACCATAGGTCCGAACTGTTGTATACTGCCCAACACCAGCATTGGTTCCCGGGTCACCATCGAACCTTTTACCTCAATAGGCAACACCCTGATCATGGACGATTCCATGATAGGATCACATTCACTGATCATGGATACGGTTCTCGGAGAGCGGTGTACTCTTGCGGATCATACCTCTGCAAGTCCGGCGAGTGGTCTTCTGGAGATTGAAGGCTGCGTGACACGATCGGAATTCGGAGCAATCTTTGGAGATAGTGTAAAAGGCGGATCGTTTTCCCTCTATCATAACAGCATTATCGGAAACAATGTAACTATTGAGGAACAGGGCTGTCTTAAATCCCGGAACATTCCGGACGGCTCACTGGTGATGTAACGTGTGCGGTATTGTCGGGTATGTCGGCAGGAGAGAGGCTGCACCCCTGATCGTTGAAGGGCTGAAAAAACTCGAATACCGGGGATACGATTCATTCGGTGTGGCAACCATCGGAAAGTCTATTGAACTGGATAAGCACAAGGGAAGAATATCCGAAAACACCCATTCGGCGTTACGTCTGAAAGGAAAGATTGGCATTGGCCACACCCGTTGGGCAACCCATGGTATTCCCAATGATATCAACGCCCATCCCCATCTGGACTGCTCCGGTACTATTGCCCTTGTCCACAATGGAATTATTGAAAATTATGCAGAGTTAAAAAGGCAACTCAAAACACGGGGACATACATTTCGTTCAGAAACGGACACCGAAGTAATCGTTCACCTTATAGAAGAGGAATATGGAAAGAATAAAGACCTGCTCCTTGCAGTCCAGACAGTTGTCCCGAAACTTGAAGGATCCTATGCCCTGCTTGTTATCGCAAATAATGAAGAGCAGATGATCGTGGCCCGTAATGCAAGTCCACTGGTTATCGGAATAGGAGATGGGGAGAACTTTGCTGCGTCGGATATGACTCCCATACTCGAACACACCGAACGTGCCATGTTTCTTGAAGATGGGGATATTGCTACCATGAGCCAGGCGGAGGTAACGATATACAACCAAGGTAGGGTTGTAAAACGTCCTCTGGAACTCATAGACTGGTCACTTGAAGATGTTAAAAAAGGCGGGTTTGCCCATTATATGCTCAAAGAGATCTATGAGCAGCCCCAGGCATTCTACAACACCATCCGTGCAGTAAATGCCGAAACCCTTCTGGATTATATCCGTCATCCCGCATCCGTCACCGTTGTTGCCTGCGGCTCTTCATATCATACCGGGCTTATCTTTAAGTATCTCCTTGAAGAGTCCTGCAGGATTCCAGTCCGGCTTGAATTTGCATCAGAATTCAAATATTATCCACCCCCCGTAGAAGGGCTGGTTATCGGGATCACCCAATCCGGTGAAACTGCCGATACCCTTACCGCACTCAAACAGGCAAAGACCCACAACTGCAGAACCCTTGCAATCACCAATATTTTAGGAAGCAGTGTGAGCCGGATTGCGGATGCAACTATATTCATGCGGGCAGGACCCGAGATCAGTGTTGCTGCAACGAAATCATTTATCGGCCAGCTTGCCGTGCTGATGCAGATCGTCAACACTATCTCTCACCAAAAGTGCAATGACATGCTCCTGCATGCCCACCAGGCGATCGAAGAGACCCTGTTGATAGATCTTACTGAAGCGGTCTCTGTTTGTACCGGTGCAAAAGATATTTTTTATGTGGGTCGCGGCCCGTTTTACGCAGTGGCACTCGAAGGGGCCCTCAAGATGAAAGAGATCTCGTACATCCATGCCGAAGGATATGCAGCAGGGGAACTCAAACACGGTCCTTTTGCCCTTCTTTCACCCGACACCCCGGTTATTGCACTCTGCACACCCGGAGACACCTACGGGGTGATGATCTCCAACATCAAAGAGATGAAAGCGCGGGGGGCACCCGTGATAGCTGTGGGTAGCGAGGGAGATAGTGAACTTCCCGACATCGTTGATATTTTCATTCCGATTCCCCGCACAGCCCCCTTTGTTCAGGTGCTCACCAGCCTTGTGGTCCTCCAGCTTCTCGCATATTATACAGCAGTTGCACTGGGGCGGGATGTCGATAAACCCAGAAACCTGGCAAAGAGCGTGACGGTCGAATGATTGAGTATGGCATTAATTGTCTAGGTCCCGATGCACAGATATTCGAACCGGTGACCCTTGGATTTCCCTCACGGGAAAAAATGCAAAAAACCGGTTTTACCGGCACTAAAATTGGGAAAAATGCGGTGATTCGATCAGGGACCATTATCTATTGCGATGTAATCGCAGGGGATTTTTTCCAGACAGGTCATAACGTAGTGATTCGCGAAGAGACACGGATCGGCGATCGGGTTTCCATCGGTACAGCAACGGTGATAGATGGTCACACCACCATTGGAGATGATGTTAGCCTTCAAAGCCGGGTATACATACCAACCAATACCCGGATAGGGAATCATGTTTTTATCGGGCCGAATGCAATCTTCACAAACGACCGGTATCCCCCGAGCCGGATTGGCGGACTGACCGGCCCAGAGGTCATGGATGGTGCGGCCATTGGGGCAAATGCCACCTTATTGCCGGGAGTGTGTATTGGAGAGGGCGCATTTGTTGCTGCCGGCGCTATCGTGACCCGGAATGTCCCCGCTTACATGATGGCAATTGGTGCACCGGCAAAGATCAGGGAATTACCTAAATTGATGAACTCTGACACAAAGTAATTTGTACAACCAGCAAATCACTTTCTGAATTAGAACTACCGGACACCTCATGAAAATTCTTCTCGTATCAACACAGGACTATATCCATCATCCCATACCTTCACGGCACCATTACATATTCGAAGAACTGGCCCGCCGTCACGAGGTACATGTTGCCCACTTCCATGTCAGCCGGGGGGATACACGCCCCACCCGCCTCATCGTCGAAGAAGCTACACAATTCCCCCTTACCAGTCCGCTATTACATTATACACTCAATGCACCGTATCATTTCCATATATTCAATAAAATTATCCGGGAACAGGGCATAGATGTCGTCGTCGCTGCCCATGTCCTCGCCGGCACAGCAGTCATTCATGCAGCAAAAAAATACCAGGTGCCGGTCGTATTTGATCTCAAGGACTGGTTCCCGGATTCCGCTGCTGCATATTTCAAGAACAGCATTATCCAGGAAACGGTCAGAAAAAGTGTCTGGGCAATTACGAAAAGGAACCTTTCCAATAGCGACAAAATCACTACGGTCTCGCCTTCACTTGTCGAAAAACTCAAAAAACACGGGTTTTCGGCGGATCTGATAACAAACGGTGTGGATACCGATATATTCAAGCCGATGAATGGTGCAGAAAAACGAAAGGAACTCGGTTTTACCGCAGATGATTTTATCATTGGCTTCTGCGGAAGCATTGAACGCTGGTATGCTATTGATGAGATGATCAGGGCTCTTCCAGAGTTGATCCGATACCATCCATCCACAAAAATGCTGGTGGTTGGAGGTTCCCTGTTCACCGATTACAAAGCAGAACTTCAGGAACTCGCTGCGGGATTGAATGTCTCAGATCGTGTTGTTTTTACCGGGACCAAACCCTACCGCGAGCTCCCGGAATATATCGCCTGCATGGATGTCTGCACTATCCCCCTCTCGCCACCCCAATGGGGAGATATTGCACTCCCCAACAAATTCTTTGAATATTCAGCCTGCGGAAAACCAATCCTGATGCGACCAATCCCTGATGTAACCCGCATAGGAGGACCCAATTTGTGTGTCTACCGGACGCAGGAAGATTACATAGCAGAGATTAAAGCCATCATGGATAACCCGGTGAATTTTTCGATTGATCTGAAAAATTATAGCTGGAAAGAAAAAGCACGCCAGTTTGAGACCCTTTTACAGTCGATTGCCTGATGCATTTATCCATATTTATTAATGATCGCAACTTAAAAACTACTTACTTAAGAAAGGTTGACCTTATGGTATTTTTTGATCTGAAAAACCGCCGGACATATCTGATCTTCGGCCTTGTTGCCCTGTTCTCGCTCTTTGCCCTCTGGCTTCGTCTCATCCCGATGTTCATGATGGGGAATACGGATATCCTGACAATGGTCGGAAGTGATGATCCACTCTATAACCTGCGCCAGGTTGAACAGATGCTTTCCAATAATCTTGCCTATGCCTGGTTTGATCCCATGACCCAGTATCCCTCAGGTTCAATGGTTTACTGGGGCCCCCTCTTTCCCATGATCATAGCCATCGGCTGTATGATTGCAGGTGCGACAACACGGCCGGAGATCATTGGAGTGGGTCTTGTGATTCCCGCCATAATGGCAGCAGCAATTGTCGTAATCATGTACGGGGTAGGAAAGACCTGCGGCGACTGGAAGACGGGACTCATGGCATCCGGATTTACCGCAATAGTTACCGGGCAGTTCTTCTACCGATCCTTATACGGGTATATGGATCACCATATCGCAGAAGTCCTCTTTTCCACCCTCTTCTGCCTGTTCTATATGTATACCCTCCATTCAGAGAAAGAGACAATAATAGATCTGAAAAATATTCACACCTACAAAAAAACAGTCATATTCTCCGCTTTGGCGGGCATTGCGTACCTGCTTGGCCTCTTTGTGATGCCAACAATGATCCTTTTTGCGATGATTGCGGGATTATTTACGGTAGTTCAGTTCATTATTGATGTTCACAAAAAAAGGACAAGTGAGTATCTTGTCATCATCAATTTAGTAATATTTGCTATTGCTTCACTGGGGCTTTTTTTATTTGGTTTCAAAGACCCCGGTGTGAATCTTTCCACATATTCAATCGGGCATATCTACGCATATCTTGGCCTGATCGTTGGTACAGGTGTGCTCTATCTTATTGCCCGGTACTTCAAAGGAAGAGAATGGTATTACTTCCCTGCAACGCTTCTTGGATGCGGGATCTTTTTTGCCCTGGCCCTGTTTGTCGTCAGTCCCGCCCTCTTTAACCTGCTGATCGCATCTTTCTTCGCATTCTTCGGGCAGGCCCCGGTCACCAATACGGTCCAGGAAGCACGGGGTTGGGCACTTGAGAGTGCATGGATGACCTATAATTACGGCCTTATCCTGATGGTCGGCGGGATCCTGGTCATGGCGTATAACAACCTGCGGGACGAGCATCCCGAACAGGTATTCGCACTGGTCTGGTCGCTTATCATGCTCTTTTCTACCTGGCAGCATGTCAGGTACGAATATTACCTTGCTGTAAATGTCGCTCTCCTCTCGGCGGTCTGTGTAAGTTTTGTGTGGGCAAAAGGGAGGGGCGATATCAACCAGATTGTATCCGGTTTCTCCAAAGACACAGATAATCAAGAACCAGTGGATGATACCACTCCACGAAGTAAAAAAACAAAAAAACCCACGAAAAAAAGTGCAGCGCATTCCCAATCCAATTACCTCATGATGGGATTGATAGTGATCATCGCCGGTTTGGGAATATTATTTGCCTATACTTCAGTGTCATACAGTTATTCAAATGCTGTAAACAACCCTATCAACATGAATCCGGATTGGCGCGAATCCCTTGACTGGATGGGGAACAACACACCGGATACCGGAGTGAATTATTATACTATTTTTGATCCAAAGACCTTCAAATACCCTGAAGGATCCTATGGCGTCATGTCCTGGTGGGACTATGGGCATATGATTACCTATATCTCTAAACGAATCCCTAACTCCAACCCATTCCAGGCGGGAGTGACAGGAGATACGGGAGCTGCTGCATACTTCATATCCACATCAGAGGACACGTCCAATGGCATCCTTGATCACCTTGGCACCCGGTACGTCATCACCGATATCGAGATGGACACCGGAAAGTTCTGGGCAATGACAACATGGTATAACAGCACGCTTGCCAACACCCCTTACCAGATGACGCTGCTTACACCCGGGCAGAACAATCCCAACAGTTATGAACCCGTCCTGTTGAACTCGGAGTCCTATTACCATACAACGATATCCCGGCTCCATAACTTTGACGGCTCCCTGACCCCCGCTTCGAAGTTATACTATGTCGAATATGCAGATCCGGAAATCACCCAGATGTCATTGCCGGTAATGACGGATGCTAAAGCAACGAACGCCACAGAAGCAAAACGCCTTGTTGATGAGTATAACCGCAAAGCACCTGCCGGATATCACGCAGTCGCACTGAGTCCTGTAATAACCCTCCCGATAGATACCGTTCCGGCACTGCGTCACTACCGTCTCGTGCATGAATCCCCCAGCAATGTCTTCAATACAAAGACACCGGATGTAAAGTACGTGAAAGTCTTTGAATACGTCAAAGGAGCCCATATCAAGGGAGACGGAATTATCGAAGTCCCGGTAATTTCCAATACGGGCAGGGAATTCACCTACCGGCAGGAGAGTATCAACGGTGAATTCATTGTACCATACGCCACGACAGGAAATCCGTACGATGTAAAGACTGCTGGAAAATACACCGTTATCAGCAGCGGAAAGCAATATGAAGTCCCGGAATCTGCAGTCATGCAGGGAACGGTTATCCAGTAATTCCCGTCAATTTTTTTTTCGTTTAAAAGCCAATCATTTTCAAAGATTGGAAATAATAGTACCGATCAGCAATTATGGTCAGGTGTTCCGCAATTACCGGGGATATTTTCGCCCGGCATGAGATCGAAACCCATGATGAGAGCAGTGCCCGCCTGGATGCAGCGTGTTCAGGATTACCAGAGGGCATACCGACCATTAAACCGGGCATTGCAGCCGAAGAAGATATTCTTCGCGTCCATACCCGTTCACATGTCAATATGATACGCGAATTTTCTTCGCACGGGGGACAGCATTTCATTGACCAGAGCACCTATGTCAACGGGGAGTCATTCGAGGTCGCTTCCTTTGCAACCGGTGCTACGATCGAAGCGGTGCACCGTTCAATCGATGGCGAACATTGTTTTGCCCTTGTCCGCCCTCCAGGGCATCACGCAGAGCCGGACAGGGCGATGGGATTCTGTATTTTTAATAATGCGGCGATTGCAGCATCTGTTGCTCTTGACCGGGTTGATCGCATCGCTATTATTGACTGGGATCTTCATCACGGAAACGGGACACAAAAGATCTTTTACCAAGACGATCGGGTGCTCTATTGCTCCATCCACCAGGGGAATATTTTTCCCCATACCGGCTGGGTAGATGAGATCGGTTCAGGGAACGGAAAAGGGTATACCATCAATGCACCCCTGCGATCAGGATCAACTATTGCAGATTACCGGTGCGTCTTTGAGCGGGTATTCATCCCCGCACTTGAACGGTTCAGGCCGGATGCAGTAATCATCTCTGCGGGCCAGGATGCGCTCTCAGATGACCCGAAAAGCGGTATGCTGTTATGTCCTGGGGATTTTGGCACATTGACCCAAATGGTGCGGGATGCAACAGAACATCCTCTCGCATTAGTCCTTGAAGGGGGATATGGCCCTTCACATGGCGATGCCATCGCAGCCATATTCTCTGCCCTCAACGGATCATCCAATCCTTCAGAATCAAAGGGAGAACCGCACAGAACGACACTGGAGATTGTTGCTGCACTCAATAACCTGACAACCTGATCCGGGTGCGGGCACGAAAAAATTTATAGATTCAGAGATTCATTTCCATCTATGTTATCCGAAGAGGTTGTCCAGGGTATGAGAGTGCGGTACCCGAGAACAGGGACAGCCGGCACTATCCTTCGCATCGAACGCATCCGGGGGGAGGTATTTGCCGAGTTGGACAGTACAAATCTCCTGTACCGTATTGACCAGCTGATCCCGGCATCCAGTTCAGATAAAAAAACTACCGTGACCATAAGTGAAGATGCAAAAAAAATCATTGAACGGGAACAGGCATTTGCTGCGGGAAATGGGATGACAGAAGCGTTAAAAAATATCGATCAGAGTTGTGAGGGCGGGGGTTAAGCCGCTCATCCAATCGTTGACATTTTCTTATTCAATCTCTTTTTTGTGGACCACAGGTATTGCGGTTTTCCTGAAAAATTCCTGATCTGCGGGATTGTATTTATGTATCAGGCGCTCTATATGATGATCAGCTATGCGTCTATACTTTGTGCGATCTGTCTTCACTTCGGTATCTCACGCGGCGCATAATTGAATATTCGTAGTAAGGCCGTCAGGTTGACGATCTTTTATAGAGTAAGGAGGTTCGATTTCATTTGCACGATGTGACAGTTCCCAGTGTCAATATAGGAGTTGTGGGTCATGTCGACCATGGTAAGACCACACTCGTCAATGCGCTTACCGGTACATGGACAGACCGACACAGCGAGGAGGTGAAGCGGGGTATCTCAATCCGGCTCGGATATGCTGACGCGACTTTTTACCGGTGCGATAAGTGTGAAGGAACAGAAGCCTTCTCAACACGCGCCGAATGCCCGACCTGTAGTGGAACCGGTACACCATTCCGCTCCATATCATTTGTTGATGCTCCCGGGCACGAAACACTCATGGCCACGATGCTGTCCGGCTCGGCCCTTATGGACGGGGCGATGCTTGTTATCGCTGCCAGCGAGAAATGCCCGCAGCCCCAGACAAAAGAGCATCTGATGGCACTGGAGCTTGTCGGCATCAAAAATATCGTCATTGTCCAGACCAAAATCGATGTGGTAAGCCAGAAAGAAGCGATCGACAACTACCACGAGATCAAGGCATTTGTCAAGGGCACCATTGCAGAAAATGCGCCCATTGTTCCCGTCTCATCCCAGAAGGGGATCAACATGGGAGCACTCGTGCAGGCTCTTGACAGCACAATTCCTGAACCGGTGCGGGATCCGGATGCGGAACCATTGATGCTGATCGCCCGTTCATTTGACATCAATAAACCCGGCTGTAACTGGAAGGATGTGAAAGGCGGTGTTGTCGGTGGGTCTCTTATCCGGGGCATCCTCCGCGCAGATGAGAAGATCGAGATCCGCCCGGGCAGACAGGTGCAGGTCGAGAACAAGATCAAGTGGATTCCTATCACGACAACGATCACCTCCATCAATGCAGGTTCCAAGCACGTGGAAGCGGCCACTCCCGGAGGGCTCCTCGGGGTGGGCACGAAGCTCGATCCAGCCCTGACCAAGAGCGATGCGCTTGCCGGCCAGGTGCTTGGACACGAGGGCAAGCTTCCCCCGGTCTGGGAGAAGATCCGGTGCAGTGTAACCCTGATGGAGCGGGTTGTTGGCGCTACAAGCGAGCTTATCATCGAGCCGCTCAAGCACAGCGAACCGTTGATGCTCTCAGTCGGTACCGCAGTCACCGTGGGTGTTGTGAGCAATACCAAGAAAGATCATGTTGAGATTGCGCTGAAGCGACCCGTATGTGCAGAGATCGGTTCAAGGATCGCTATCAGCCGGCAGGTGGGAGCACGCTGGCGGTTAATCGGGATGGGTGTGCTGGGCGAGTGATGGTCCTCCTGGACGCCAATGCACTGATGATGCCGGCGCAGTTCCAGGTTGATCTCTTCGATGAGCTTCGGATGCTCGTCGGGGCATTTGACCCGGTGGTTCTCCCCGGAATAATAAAGGAACTCAACGGGTTGTCCCGGGCAAAAGGCCGGGATGGTGCCGCTGCACGCTGCGGCCTTACGCTGGCTGAAAAATGCACCATTGCACAGATCACAGATCTGAAGGCAAACACGGTTGATGAACAGGTAATCGAATATGCAGCCCAAAACAAATGTCTGGTAGTCACCAATGACCGGCGCGTGAGAGATGCGCTGTTTGCACAGGGTATCGGTGTAATTTCATTAAGAAATCAGAAAAAACTGGAGATTTTACGGAGGTAAAAAAATGTATCACAAATTGATGCTTGAGGATAAGGTGCGGGTGCCCCCCCCAAGACTGGGCGAGAAACTCGAAAAAGTGATTCTTGAAGTCCTGCAGGAGCAGCTCGAAGGCAGCATCGACAAGGAGATCGGGATCTTCATCTGCGTAACAAAAGTAAAGGACGTAGGAGAAGGAGAACTCGTTCCCGGTGACGGTGGTGTATACTACGATGTGAAGTTTGAGGCAATGGTCCTCAGGCTCGGGTTACAGGAAGTCATCGAAGGACTGGTTGTCGAAACCACGAGCTTCGGTGCATTCGTGAGCCTCGGTCCCATCGATGCAATGCTCCATGTCAGCCAGATTTCAGACGAGTATATCAACTACGATGAAAAGAACGCCCGACTCATATGCCAGGAATCCAAGAGATTTATTGGCGTAGGCGATGTGGTCCGCGTTCGCGTAGTTACTCTCTCGTTAAACGAACGAGAACCGCGTGACAGCAAGATCGGTCTGACCATGCGCCAGGCGGGCCTTGGCACCGCACTCTGGCTCGAAGAAGACATGAACAAGGAGAAAGAGAAGGCCAACAACCCGGATGGTGCAGTAAAAGAAACGCCGCTGAAATCAAAGGGCAAGAGGAAGGAGCATGCCTCCGGCGAATAAGAAGAAACAAGGGAAGGTCTGCCGTGACTGTCACCGCGTTGTTGAAGGCGAGAACTGTGTCATCTGCGGCACCACCAACTTAAGCGAGGACTGGTCCGGTTACCTCGTTATCATTGATCCGGAAAATTCCGAAGTGGCAAAAAGGATGAATATTAAACTCCCTGGCCGCTACGCACTGAAGGTCCGTTGATGCTCACCCTTCCCGAAGAGCACCGTAAGCTCTTCAAGGAACCATTCGGGGAATTACACCAGAATATCAAGGAGATTATCCCTTTAATCTCCAATGCTACCGTGTACGCGGTGGGTGATGTCGTCACCCACAACCTCCAGCGGAACGGGATCACTCCCGCCATTGCGGTGATTGATGGGCAGACTATGAGATCCCCCTGCAGCCGGATGCCTTCACTTCAGGGGGAGTGCATTAACGTGAAAAATCCCGCCGGGACCATCACTGACGAGTTGATCCAGGCACTCACGTACGCGGTCAACCATCCGCCGGTGACCATCAATGTAGATGGGGAAGAAGACCTCGCAGTTATCCCCCTCATTCTCGCAGCTCCCTTAGGAGCAATCGTGCTCTATGGCCAGCCGCACAAGGGAGTTGTTATGCGCACGGTAAACCGTGAAGCACAAGAGACTGCACAGCAATTCCTTGACCATTTTATACGCTCTGATGCATAATTTCTGATTTCAACCGCAACACGGGCTCTTTTCGTTTCCTGTTATCGTTTTTACCGAGGGATAATATTTCCCCGTATTGGGTCATAGTTTAAATAAACAGGTTTCCAATAATTACAGGATATCGATGGACTTTGAGATCACCAGCGATAAAAGAAATGAGCTTTTATCCAGAAGAGAGGTTCAGTTTACCCTCAAATACGATGGAGCGACCCCCTCCCGCATGCAGATCATCGGCAAACTCTGTGCACTGCTCAACATAAAGGAGCACCAGGTTACTCTTGATACGCTGCACAGCAGCTTCGGTAAAACTGAAATCAGCGGTTCAGCCCGCATCTATGAGACCGAAGAGGTCAGGAACAAGACAGAACGCCCGCACCTTGCAGCGCGCGGCATGCCAAAGCCCAAGGAAGAGGCATAACCATGGCAGCGCCAAAGAAAGGAGCAAAAGCCAAGGGGCCCCAGAGGGGTGCGCACTTCAAGGTTGAAGGCGACAAGATCACCACCGCAAAGAAATACTGCCCGCGCTGCGGACCCGGTATCATGATGGCGGACCACAAGGATCGCCTTACCTGCGGCAAGTGCGGATATACCGAATTCAGAAAATAAGGACCAATGCCTGTTTTTGGGCAGATACTTGGGATTGAGGGAACAGCCTGGAACCTCAGTGCCGCTCTTTTTGATCGCGATCTTATCGCACTGGTTTCACGACCTTACAGCCCGGCAACGGGGGGTATTCACCCCCGGGAAGCGGCCCAGCACCATGCCTCGGAGATGAAGGAGCTGATCGGTTCGGTGCTCACGGAGCCCGATAAGATCACCGGCATTGCTTTTTCCCAAGGCCCGGGGCTCGGTCCCTGCCTGCGGACCGTGGCAACAGCAGCCCGGTCCCTTGCCCTTGCTCTCGACGTTCCCCTCATTGGGGTCAATCACTGCGTTGCCCACGTGGAGATCGGGTGTTTTGCTACCGGCTGCCGCGATCCCATCGTATTGTACGCAAGCGGGGCAAATACCCAGGTAATCGGTTACCTGAACGGCAGGTACCGCATCTTTGGCGAGACACTCGATATCGGCGTAGGTAATGCGCTGGATAAATTCGCCCGGTCAAAAAATCTCCCACACCCCGGAGGCCCCATCATAGAAGCGCAGGGTAAACAGGGGCAGTATATCGAACTCCCGTATACCGTCAAGGGAATGGATCTCGCATTTTCAGGATTAGTCTCTGCGGCAAAGGACAGCAAGGCATCCCTGCCGGATGTCTGCTACAGCCTGCAGGAGACGGCGTTTGCGATGTGCGTGGAAGTGACCGAGCGGGCGATGTCGCTTGCCGGGAAGAACGAAGTGCTGCTTGTTGGCGGCGTCGGGGCGAACAGGCGCCTTCAGGAAATGTTGCGGATCATGTGCGAGGAACGCGGTGCGCAGTTCTTTGTCCCCGAGCAGAAATATCTTGGCGACAATGGGGCGATGATCGCTTATACCGGGAAACTGATGCTGGAGAGCGGTAGCACCACTCCTGTTGAATCCTCACAGGTTAACCCATCCTTCCGCTCAGATGAGGTTGAAGTGACCTGGAAGCATGAAACCCCTGTTACCCATGCCCCGGTCCAGCCCGGTGGCATCACCAGTAAACGGGGGGCTGAGGCCATTGTCACCTTCCACGATGGACTTGCAGAGAAAATGAGGGTCTCGAAACGGTACCGGGTTGCACAGCTCGATAAGCGGCTGATCGCGGAAAGAACACGGGCTGAGGCCCGCCTTATCCATGCAGCCAGAAAGGGTGGCGTACCCACCCCCATCATGAGCGACATTACCACAGATACCATCGTCATGGAAGAAATTCAGGGAACCCTGCTCACCCACGCATTGCACGAATCAACCGTCAGGGAAGCCGGCAGGATGGTCGGAAAACTCCATAAGGCGGGTATCATGCATGGCGATCTCACGACCAGCAACCTGATCCTGCGGGAGAGTGACGGGAAATGCGTACTGATCGACTTCGGGCTTGCCCAGGCAACAACCGAGATCGAGCAGCGGGGCGTAGACATCCACGTGCTGTTCCAGACCCTGGAGAGTACAGCACCCGGAGAGGCAGATGTACTCAAAGCAGCCTTTGTCGCCGGGTATGCAGAGACCTTCGAGGGGGCTGCCGATGTGATCCATCGCGAACACGAGATCGAACTGAGGGGAAGATACCTGTGAAACAGAAACTGACCATCGTTACCAGCAATGCGAACAAAGCCGTGGAGGTTGCTGCTTTTTTCAGCGGCACACTGGAAGTAAGCCACGTTGCGCTGGAAATCCCGGAGCACCGTTCCGATGATGTGGGCGAGATTGCACGAGGCAAAGCACAGTATGCCTACGACCAGCTCCGGACCCCTCTCATTGTTGACGATACCGGTTTTTCCATCGATGCCCTGAGCGGATTTCCCGGCCCATATGCTGCGTACGTCCTGCACACAATCGGCAATACCGGCATCCTGAAACTCATGGATGCCGTGAAAAACCGGCAGGCCCACTTCACCACCGCAATCGCGTATGCGGATGAATCCGGTATACGGGTATTCACCGGCTCAATACATGGCAGCATCACGACATCCCCGCGGGGGGAGAACGGATTCGGCTATGATCCGATTGTCGATATCAACGGGAGGACTCTTGCAGAGATATCCCTTGAAGAAAAAAGTGTGATGTCCCACCGGGCCAAAGCCCTTGTCGCATTTCGGGACTGGTTTTTGGAAAAATACCCGTCCGGCCCTCTTGACACAAACGGTTAAGAAGTCGTACAGCTTTGTTATAAGGGCAGAACAGGAGTGTATTTCTATGGCAAAATTCCCTGAAGCCGAAGCCCGGTTACTCAACGTGAAGATATGTATGCATTGCAACGCCCGCAATGCGATCCGCGCAACCAGCTGCCGCAAATGCGGTTACCAGAACCTGCGCCCCAAGAACAAAGAGCGAAAAGCGTAATTGAAATATTCAATATTTTTTTCTCTCTTTTTTTGGTTTTCAACCGAAAACACCTTAAAAACGGTATTAAAGTCACTATGACTTTTATGCACGTTTGACCCATGCCCTGAAAATTCAGGTCTGTATTATGCGCTGTAATACGTGACCCGCTTTCCTTTCTTTGCGTATTCTCCCGCAAAAGTCTCGATATTGCGCTTGTAACCAATCCGGTCAACAAAACCCAGCTCACGCAGTTTCTCGCGCACCCGCATGACATCGGCTTCATCCGCCCAGTCCTTTGTATAGACATAGATTACCTTGCGGTTGTCCCGGGAGTCCGGGTTGGGTTTTGCCGTGCTCACTTTTGCCGAGATCCCCAGTTCGAGCGCCACGGTTGCATTGCGCACTTTGATCCAGGCTGCATCCGACTGATCCGGTTCCTGGAAGATCAGCCACTTGCCCGCATTCTCGTCTTCGATCGCTTCGGGCGCACTGCCCGGTGCATCCTGGACAATCCAGTACATCTGCGTGGTCTTTGTGGGAAGCACCCCTTCACCGTCACGGAGCTGCAGGTAGATGGTATCAAGGCCGGAAAAACGGGAGAGCATTGCCTCAGCCAGCTGCGGGTATTCTTCCGTGAATTTCTGGAAAATAGCCTCAAGCTCCGGTTTGAAGTCAATACCACCTTCAACAAGCGCATAGAGATATTTTTCCTGTGCCTGGAGGCTCCTGTTCAGGAGGTGCTCGAAGATGCCGTATGCCACGTCAGCCAGCGCTTCGGGATCGACTTCCGCCATGCGTACCTTTCCGATGTTACAAAATATAAGCTTGGTTATTGTTGCTGGTCCGGAGCGCGGGTTTGGTCGGGCAACTTCAGGTGCCATAATTTCTGGCAATGGTTTAGCAATGTTTTCGCAGCGCCGTTCCCAGGATTTATACAAGCCTGATCAGAGAAAACCGTTAAGATCCCAGTCGGATTCTGCACATTCGAATACTTTAAGAGCGCCCTCATCGAAAATGTACTAATTATGGAATGGAAACGTGACTGGGGTCTTACCTCACGGGTCTGGCTGACAGGCCTGCTATTATTATTGCTCTATATTGTGTTCATGGGAATTCTCATGTTCGTATTCCCAAGTGCCAGCATCTGGTTATTTGTCATACTGGCAGTGGGTATGGGATCAGTCCAATACTTCTTCTCTGATAAGCTGGTGCTTTGGTCAACCGGGGCACGCATCATTGAAGAGGATGAATATCCTGAACTCCACCGGACCGTGGAAAAACTCTGCAAAGAAGCAGATCTCCCCAAGCCAAGGATTGCCATCATGCAGAGCCCGGTGCCAAACGCCTTTGCCACCGGCAGGAGCCCGAAGCATGCAGTCGTTGCCTGCACAGATTCGATCATGCGCCTGCTCAACAAGGATGAATTGGAAGCAGTACTTGCCCACGAACTTGCGCATGTAAAGAACCGCGATATCCTGACCATGACCTTAGCCAGTTTTATTGCGATGATCGCTTCGATGATCATGCAGAGCTTCTTCTTTTCCGCATTGTTCGGCGGGCGTGATCGCGAAGGGGGCAGTTGGATCATCGTCATGATCGTTTCAGTTGTTGTGTATGCGATCAGTACGCTGCTCATTCTCGCTCTTTCAAGATACCGCGAGTTCGCAGCAGATCGCGGCAGCGCGCTCATCACGAAAAATCCACGGGCATTAATCTCAGCGCTCAACAAGATCAGTGGCAGGATGGATGCGGTACCGCCGGAATACAAGGCAAAAGTCGAGGCGGCAAATGCATTCTTTATCATCCCTGCCCTTTCAGGCAAATCCTTCATGGAACTCTTATCCACGCACCCGCCACTTGAGAAGCGGATCGCCAATCTCGAGAAAGTCGAAACCGAGATGCGGGGCTATTAACCCCTCTTTTTTTCTGCTATTGCGAGCATCCGGAACTATCATTTCACCATCCTGAAACCGAGGATTGAATCGATCCTCCGGCACTCGAAACCATATCGCAGGGAATGGTATCCTGCCTTTATCGGTTCCCACGGATCACCCCGCACATTTTTGCGAAAACTGATATAATGTCACAGACGATGCTGATGCAATGAACCTGCAATGGCGGCTGGCCGTTGTGCTCGTGCTGGTCCTGTGCTTTGCACACCCGGTACTTGCTCATGTGCCGGTCAGTGCTGAGGGAAATTACGAGCTCAACACTGCGCTTCCCGTAGAAAATCCCACCAAGTCGTACGTGCTCTACGGCCACCTGCACGAAACAGGGGACGTGGCCTGGTACCAGCTCCGGATGAACCCGGGCGACCGCCTCGTCCTTTCGCTGATGACCCCGGGATACAATGCATCCGTTCCGGATCTGATCGTCATGAGCCCGGGCACAGACCCATCATCTGAAGGGCTCCGGGAACTCCCCAAAACATTCAGCGTCCCCCAAGGGTATGATGCAACGATCATACGCGGAATAACGCCACGGAATGCAGCGTACGAGCCATTCAGCCCGTCAGCGGTTTTTGAGGTTGCATCCTACACACAAGAGATCACAACCCCGGGCATCTATTACGTTGCCGTTGTCAGCCCGTCGGTCGAAACCCGGTACAGCCTTGGCGTAGGCTATGTTGAAGAGTTCACGCCGCTGGAATGGGTGTTTGTCCCGTCCGGTGTGATCTCCACCCATCTCTGGGAGGGGCAATCGATCCTCGCGATTCTGACCCCGTTTCTTGCGGTCGTGGTTCTCGGGTTCATCATGATCGCCCGGCGCGGGAAGCGGAAGGGGTTGCTCCTCACGTACCCTTCCTGGATGGCAACGATCGCCGGCTTATGTTATCTCGGAGGTGCCGCGATCACACTGGTCCAGATGGTGCGGGCGCTGGCGGTGACCGGGCCTTCCTCTTCGCTTGCTCTGACATTGGTCTTTGCGATAATTCCCCTGTTACTGGGTGTCTGGGCGCTCCGTATTGGGCGACTGTCATCTCCATGGGCAATGCAGGTGCGGGCTACGCTGCTACTGATTGGCCTGTTGGGACTGGTCTTCTGGGCGGGCCTGATTGTTGGACCGGTGCTCGCTATTGGCGCGGCGGTACTGCCCGAACACTTGCCATACATCCAGCCTGCCAGGAAATAATCCCCATTTTTCAGTCATTTATCGCACAAATTGTATGCGGACATATTACCGGTGAAAAATGTCACTGTGCAGGTACTAAATGGCAGAAGAAATTGAGATCAAGACACTCCACAAGCAGAAAACCCGGTGACAATTATTAATACAGCTCCCCGCCAAAATTGTAGAGCACAGTGCATCGATGGTCTAGTGGTATGACTTAAGCCTTCCAAGCTTATAGCCCGGGTTCAATTCCCGGTCGATGCATCGGGCTCGTGGTCTAGTTGGCTATGACGTCGCCTTCACACGGCGGAGGTCCTGAGTTCGAATCTCAGCGGGCCCATGAATTTTGCGCATTTTTTCCGGCTACGGATGTCTTTATCGCGTAAGACCCTGATAGTCCTTGTATGAAGCCGCTCTTGGTGAACGGTGTTGGTCCCGGACCGCAGGCTGAGGCTCTCGCGGCCTGCATCCGGGATGTCTTTTTGAAGGCTGCCGATAATCTCGCATGGCTGCGTGACGGGGATATCGTCCTGCTGAAACCTGCGCTGAACTCGCCCGATCCCTATCCGTCGACCACGCACCCGCTCGCGATCCGGGTGGTGGCAGACCTGCTGGAGGAACGCGGCGCAAAAGTCGTGATCGGGGACCAGTCGGGAATTGGGCATGTGCTCCATCATCCCGGGGGCATAATCCACGGGAGCTCGAAAGAGAACTACGCACAGTCGGGCATGGGCCGGAAGGACGATGCCCGGTTCGTGAGCTTTGAAGACGGGGGATGGGACGAAGGATTCTATCGTCACCAGTCGCCTCACACCTCCTCATGGCCGGACGGTTTTTTCATCACCAATTGGGCGAAAAAGGCCGATCATATCATCAGCCTGCCCCGGGTCAGCGCCCACACTCAGGCAGGAGCAACGCTGGGCTTCAAGATCATGGTCGGGATGCTGCGGGAGGACAGCCGGATGGAGTTCCATGCAAACGGGCCGTATAACAACTTCATCACGGCTGCGGCAAAGGGAAGCACGCTCGCTTCCCGCGATGACGGGACGGGAACTTTTTTTGAGAAGATTGTGGAGATCAGCGATGCCCTGCGGGACAAGCTGCGCCTCACCCTGTTTGTCGCAACGCAGGCACAGGCCACCTTCGGTCCCGACCGGTACGGGGTGCACCTGGGACCGGTAGGTCTGGGCGGGGCACACATCATAAGTCCCCAACCCGGACTGGTATTTGCGAGTGCGGACCAGGTGGCGGCCGAGGCCTTTGCACTTGCCCTGCTCAGGGATCTCAAACGATCAGTTCCTTTTTTCCCGCGCTTGGCCGAACGGATGGTCCTGTTCCAGAACCGGAACGTGCAGGACTTTGTGGCGACCCCTGTCCGAGACCATCCTTACATCCGGCATGCGATGAAGATCGGGCTGGGCGAACTGCCGGGCGAGATCATCCACAAGGATGTCCCGGATTCCGTGCAGAAAAAACTGGGAAAATGTCTTGAATAAAGGGACGGGGCCCAAAGACAAATTCACTCTTTTTGCCGACGTTTTTCCACTGGAAATGAAGGGGTCAATATAGTGAGATATATTTTCTCAATAGATTGCCCGGCCATTGCACATTTTTTTTATGATTTGTGCACCTGCCTGGGTGGACTGCCCTGCAATGAATGCTAAGGGAGTGTGGTCTCCCTCAGGGCAAGGGGGGTGGGTCCCTGTCTTGCCCAAGAGTGAGGGTGGGGTGGGTACCCCTCCGGGCACATGAGGGGCTCCCACCCCCCTGCGAGGTACCCGACCGGGAAACCATCACTCCGTCGTGACTCCACGAGAAGCCCCACCCGCGTACTTGCGGCCGGAGGGGGGGAGCCTGTCTTTTAAAAGAGTGGGGGGAGGGGGCCCCCTCCTCTTTGTTTTGAGTGGGGGTGGGGTACCCCCCTGTCATGCTGAGGGAGGGGTACCCACCCCCCCATTAATTTTGAGCAATGATACTTGCTCTTCGTCGAAGGTCCACACGAAACGACGCCCGGGTGCATGCAACCGGAGGGGGGTGGGGGCCTGTCTTTCGTACGATAGGGAGGGAGGGGGGCCCCCTCTTTGTTTTGAGTGGGGGGTACCCCCCATTTAGATTGAGTCTTTCCTCAGTGCTCCATATGGATCCTGAGCACCGCGAGCCCGCCCGATGTTGAAGAACTCGCCTGGTCTGCCTGGGAACGGATAAGATAGCCCCCGAGCAGGAGCATCGCGGAGGGATCGTTGAGGATATCCTCTTCACTCGGGCGCTTCTCGGGTAACGGGAGAGGGGTGCCGGTGTACGAGACTTCCGCATCAAGGTTGTACTCATCGAACGAGACCGCAACCGTCACCGGACCGGAGGTTCGCGCCTCGTCCGTGACAAGTTCGCAGGCCTGCGTCAGGGCCATTGCCATCCGGTGGATAACCTCTCCCCTTGCAGCCCAGGCCTCGCCCTGCCGTTCCATCAGGGTAAATATCTGGTCCGAGATACTGCCTGATGGATCGATGGTCGCGGTGATGCGCTGCTTCACGCCGATCCGCATCACCAGGTTCAGGATGATGGCAATGACCGTTGTCAAGGAGAGGGCCGAATCAAAGAGCGGGCGGATCAGTAACGGGACGCCGGCGTATGCCCCGGGAATGAGGTACACGCTGATCCCGAAAATGAACGAGATCCCGATCACGAAGATCTTCCGGGAATCCAGCATCCGGGTCGTGATGGTCTGGAACCCGCCCACGATGATGAACCCGGCAACGTAGATGAGCGTCCCGCCAATGACCGGGCCCGGCATGATGAGAAAGACCGTGGCAAGGAACGGGAGGAAGGCGAGCACGATCAAGATCCCGCCGGTCATGAACCCGATGTACCGGCTGGTCGAGCGGGTGGCAATCGAGAGGCCGATATTCGACGATGACCCGGTCTGGCCCATCCCCCCGAACAGGCCGCCGATGCCCGACGCAATCCCGTCGGCAAAAAGCCCAGATTGGATGTTTTTCATATCCGGCCGTTTCCATTCCGTGTTATTGATCCGCTGACAGATCGAGAACTCGCCAACACTTTTCACAAACGTGACAATCGCTGCAATCCCGAACGGGATCAGGAGCACCGGCTGGAAGGAGAGCCCGAAGTAGCGGGGGTCGGGGAGGGCAACCAGCGGCGAGGCGGCGATCTGCCCCAGCGGGTCGGCTCCTGCAAGCCCGGTCGCGATGCAGAGCGCGTACCCGACAACCATGCCGACAATGAGCGGAAAGAGCCGGATCTGCCCCCGGCCCCAGACCGTAATCCCGACCGTGACTGCAAGGGTGATGATCGAGATCGCCATGACGGTCGGATCAGGGGACGTGGCCCCCCCGGTCATGCCGAAGAACTGCGGGAGGGCAAAGGGCACGACAGTTACCCCGAGCATCATGATAACAAGGCCCGTCACTTCGACCGGGAAGAGGACGCGGAGCCGCTGCACCACCCGGGAGAGTACAACCTGCAATACGCCGGAACAGGCGGTCATACCGCAGAGCAGCGAGAGGCCCCCGGACTGGAGGGCGAGGATCGAGGCCGAGACATAATTGGGACCGGCCACCCTTGGAATGAGATACCCTGAACCAAACTCCGGGTGTTTTATTGCCTGGAATATCGTTGAGATGCCGTTGGCGAGCATCGACATCGAGACAAAGAAGGCAGCAGCCCCGGCCTCGAGGCCCGCAGCCCGGGCGACCAGGATCGGGAAGACAAACGCCGTCGCAACAATCCCCGTGTGCTGGAGGCCGAGCAGGAACATCGTGGTAAGCGGGGGCTTATCATCGGCTCCAAACTCGAGATCCGGTGGACGCATATACTACGAAACGAGGGCGTGTAAATATTAAAGCGGTTCGAAAGACACCTGCGAAAAACCCGGCGGATTACTCCGCGATCAATATACGATACCCCGTCCCATATTCCGGCACACAGGAGTACGTATGCAGATCACCTCCGCTATCCATGCACTCCGGCACCCGTTCCAGGTCCCGGTTGCGCCCGGCATCGCCCTTGACCGTTTCGTGTACTCGTACCTCATTGCAGGCGAGACTATCACCCTCATCGACACTGGTGTAGCGGGTTGTGAAACGCGAATCTTTGATTATATCCGGTCTATCGGCCGCGACCCCGCGGAGATCTCACTCGTCATCCTGACCCACTCCCACCCCGATCATATCGGGGCAGCCCGGGCAATACGGGGGGAGACGGGATGCAATGTGGCAGCACATCCGGATGAACGGGCGTGGATCGAGGATGTAGAACTCCAGAACCAGGAGCGCCCGGTGCCGGGCTTTACCACGCTGGTTGGCGGGCCGGTGCCGATCGATTACGAGCTCGACCGGGGTGATACGATCGACATCGACGGGTCAGGAGAGTACGAACTCCAGGTGCTGCACACGCCCGGCCATTCAGCCGGTTCGATCTCCCTTTACCTGGAGAACGAGGTGGCGCTCTTCTCCGGGGACGTGATCCCGGTGACTAGTGACCTCCCGGTCTATGACGATGTGACAGAGTCCGAAGAATCAATACGGCTCCTCCGGTCACTGCGGGGCATCCGCGTCCTCCTTTCAGCATGGGACGAACCCCGGTACGGCAACGACGCGTACGGGCAGATGGACCTTGCGCTTGAGTATCTCCGGAAGATTCATACTGCCGTGATCGCGGCTGCGGGCGATAGTAATCCCGATCCTATGGAACTCACAAGGAAGACCGTTGCACTGCTCGGGCTTCCTCCGCAGGCGGTCAACCCGCTGCTTGCCCGCACCTTTGCGGCAAACATCCGGGCGCGGGACGAAGACCTTACGCGCGGTTCCCGCCAATAACGACGCGGGGCGGTTGGAGCGGGAGAGCAAACCCTCGCATCAGGCAATCCGCCGGATCCTCCCGTCGGTCGTCGCGTTCATCGGCCGGGGAAAGGATCCGAGATATGACGCAAGCGTATCGACATCAGATGGCCCACTCGCAATCAGGGTTCCCTTCGTAAATACCGTATACCCGTCACCCCCTATGGAGAGGTAATCCATCAAGGCCGCAGAGTAACTCGCTGCCGTATCGAGTGGGACGCCTCCGATGCGGACGTCCTGCACCCGGCTGCCGGCTGGCCGTGTCGCATCATACGTATAGGTCAGCCCCGACACGCCGAGGGGGTGCGGGGGCAGCGGTTCCTGCCACTGCCGCTCGAGCGCATCCCGGATCTGCTGCCCGGTCAGTTTCACCGACACGACTGTTCCGGAAAATGGCTGGATAGTAAACAGGTCGCCCCACGTCACATTCCCCTGTTTGAGATCAGACCGAATGCTTCCGGTCGTGATGAATGCAACATCCGTCTCCATCACCGACCGCTGTGCATCGGCAAGGAGATCCCCGAGTGCGGATTCCCCGGAATCATTCATATCCCGGGTGATGTCCTGTGCGATCACTGCTATCTGCCGCCCGACCACAGGCGCAACAGCCTGCCCGCCTTTTGCCAAGAGTGCAGCCACTTCCGGGTCCGGGGCAGTGCCAGGCGGACTGTCAGCATAGGCAACCACGATCCGGGCGGATTTATTCACGATATCCAGGCTGGCGGGATCGAGGACCAGGTCCACATCCGCGTACCCCTTGCTGTAACTCCATGCCTGCGTGACCAGCACCGGTTTTCCGGCAGCATTGGGGAGCCAGGCGTTCGTAAATTCGTGGGTATGGCCCGAGAGGACCACATCCACATCCCCATCAAGACCAGCGACGATGCCCGTGACCCGGCCAGTCACATTGGTCCCATCCATGGTCGAACCCTCGTAGGCCTGCTGCACCCCGCCTTCGTGAAGCAAGACAACGATCGCATGTATCCCGTCCTTCCGGACTTCGGCAACGTACCGGTTGATCGACTCCGTTTCGTTGAGGAAACGGACATCATCCGCCCGGTGAGGCGCCAGCCGCTCCGGGGTTGTCACTGTATCGGCCCCGATGAATGCGATGGGCACCCCACTGATGTTCCGTATCACATAGGGGGGAAAGATCGTAGTGCCGTTCCCATTCCATACCACATTGGCGCAGATATAGGATGACCGGGAACCGGGATAGGGATCGATAATATGGGTAATCGGTGAGGTGCCGTTGCCGCCGTACACCTGTCGCAAGAGCTCACCGGTGCCCCGGTCGAACTCATGGTTCCCCGGGGTTGCAACCATATTGCACAGGGGGTCTGTTCCGATCGTTCCCGTACAGGATGGATTGGCAAATTCGTTGAAGAAGAGCAGGCTCGGTTCATCGGCAAGGAGCCCCGACGGCGGTGGAGAGGCCCCGACAACGTCCCCGGGCAGGGCGATGATTATGCCATCTGCATTCCCGGATGCCATTGCCGATTTCAGGTAGGATGCCAGTACCGGCGCACTCCCCACCGGGCGCTTGTTCATAGACTGTCCCGGGGGCAGCTGCCCGTGGAAATCGTTTACCGCGAGAATTTTCACATGAATAGTTGCATTCGTGTGCATTGCCGGGACCGTCCCGGGAAAATACCATGAAAGCAAAATCGGTGCCAGTATGAGAATTGCAAGAATGCAGAATCCAAAAAAGATCTGCAACTCGACCGGGATCCTGTGCTTCCGGGAATCGGATACCATTATAATGGATTTTGGAATGTGATCAGTTAATGTTTGGGAATCACTGAGAAAAGAGGGAAATTCTGATTATCCGGGGGCCGGGGATTCCCGCAGGGTTTCTAACCAGCTGCTGAATTCCCTGCTGAACCGCCGTGTATGCTCAACCTCATCCGGGGAACGCAGGGATATCTTCCGGTTATAATACCGGGCCCGGTCTGCTTCATCCCGGTGATTCTTCTCTCCATCGACCGGGCCAAGTGCTGCCTCATCCTTGCCGCGGCACGGCTCGTTGGTGACCGTGCGGCAGAAAGCCGTCCGCACCGGGGACTTCAGCGGTTTCACGGCGCATTTCGTTTCCGAATGCCCATCCCAGTGCTCGTTGACCGGGAACCCGGCCTTTGCAAGCGGGAGATCCCATGTTGCGTCAACCAGCACCCAGCTGGATCCGATCTGCACGCGGCAGGCAAGATGGTGTGCAACCGGGAGCGGTGCAGCAAGTTTCCGGAGTTCCGGCGGATAAAGAATGTCTGGATCGTTCCAGAGGAAAGGAAACGTAGCATATACAACATTGAGGTCCAGGTGCCGGAACATATCTGCGAGCAGGTAGTGCTTGGCAGCACAGGATCCAGTCCCTGCTAAAAGAATCTCTTCCTGTGGGGATTTTGCAATGGTTGCCGGAACGACCAGCGAGTACGGGATATCGCGGATATGCGAGAAGATCGAGCATATACTCTCCCGGGTATCAAGACCATCTGTCCATGCATGAAATGCCGACATGATCACCGGGGAGAGCGGTTGGTTGCCTTGCACAATACTATCCACTCCACGGCCCGGCACATCAAACTTTACAAATAAATCCCGGAACACGGTACAAAACCAGCCGTACTGGCTTTTGATCATACCGCAAAAACATCACTGCAGGAAAAAACCGATCGCGAGTAACTGCCACGACTTAAAAAAAAGTATGCAGTTCCGCAATCCGGATTGCTCCGGACTGCGGGTGACCGCGTGCAAAAAATATGGATGAAGTTATGCGTTCTTCATCTTGGCTTTTGCTACAAAGCCGTCTTTGCCAATGTAATACATGTGGCCTTTCTCTTTTGCGATCTTTTCAGTGCCGACTTTCTTCTTCTTGCCGGTCTTGTTGTGCTTCATAGGTGCTGCCCATACGTACCCATCCTTGCCGATGAAGTACAGGAAGCCCTTTTCGCGCACGATTTTTTCTTTTCCAATTTTGGTTCCCATTTAAACACCTCAAAACCACAATTGGGTTTTGATAATGAAAGGTGACGCCTGATAATATAAAAGGTTTCCGTCGAAGCCCGTCGAAGTCTGGATTTTTGGGATATATTTGCGCTTATTTTTGGCATTGAGGCGCACTATTCATTCCGTTTAAATAACCCCCGAATAACGGTTATTTTAGCCAATTGACGGCAATAACGGGCAGATTTCCGCTCTTCGGGGTGACAGAAACCGGACCCCGTAGCGCAGTCGGAGGGGTAAACCGGGGGTGCCTGACGGCAGGGTGCGGCAAGGTGCGGCAGATTACCCGAGATTCATAACCGGGTGAATTACGGAAGGAACCTTTCGGGCGACCGTGAGCGGCATGGCACTGCCATCCGGATGAAGGATGAGTGTGAAGGTCCTGTATGGCGGGACGCCGATCGATGGGCATGCCAGGATCTCAAACTGTTCGCCCGGCTCCAACCAGTTGTCAGAATCCGCGGTCCGCCCGGGGAGGATATTATATTTCCGGGTTATTGTCCAGTTCGGGCAGACAAGGGAAGGGGCGAATGTCTGCCGTATTGGTTCGGACGCCCCCGAAGAAATCCAGTTCACGTCCATATGATCCATATCGATAGCCCCGGTATCCCCCATAAAGAGCGATATCGTTATCTGGATCGCTCCAAGTTCATCGGGATTCGGGGACTTGTACATAATATATTTGTTATCATGGATCCCGTTCACTGCGGGAAGACCAAAGACTGATCCGACGGGCTGGACATGGTCGCCTGATATGTATGCACTCTCCGCCACTGCACCTTCGGGAAACGTTCTGGTCCCCCCGGACTGCCCCCCGCTCATGAATACGATCAGGATTATTAGTGCTCCGATGAGTATCGCCAAGACTACAACCACTTCAATGCCGGTAAATGCATCGTCACGGTATGGTGTACGCTTGTTGTAAATACCCAAATCCCCTCACCCTGTTTCCCGTTTACTCTTAGTATGCCTGCCAGACATTTCAGCCAAGTGTAATTACTCCTCTTTGTGCACACATCAGATCTTAGCGTTTGTGCCGCTACCCAAGGTTCGTCACTGCAGTAATCTCAGGAGGGACGGTCCGGGTCAGGGGGAGGATCTGCCCGTTCTGCGGCATGATCGTCAGCGTGAACTGCTGGTAGGGAGCCGCATTCCCCGCCGGACAGACAAGGAGCGTGAACTGTTCATCGGTTTCAAGGAAGATATCCTGATCCGCACCTTTCAGGGGGACTGAATTTGCCTTCTTAGTTATCGTCCAGTTCGGGCAGATCAAAACAGGAGTCTGTACCAGGGAGAGCTTTTCCTGGTCGGTTCCACTCACCCAATGGATCGATGCGTGGCCCATATCGATATCTCCCGAATTCATCATGAACGGTTGGATCGTCAGTTCAAACGCTCCCAGCAATGCCGGGTTCTGGGTTTTAAAATGGACCTGAACACCATCGATTGTTCCGTCAACCGCAGGATACCCGAATATGCCACCGGGATCCGTGAGAAGATCGGTCGTTGCCACTACGTCATTTGCGATCATTCCCTGTTTCGGCTTTTGTTGTGCACCCACAGGGGGTGTTTTCCCGTGGGATAACTCCCCGTACCCGAGATACCCTATGACCAGTGCTGCGACAACCAGCAGTATGACGATCTCGAGTCCCGTCAATGCATGTTCATTGCCGTGCAATTGTCTTGTATATCTTTTCATAATTCCTCTCTCCCCATCAGTGCACTCTTTGGTCTACCAGCCGTTTCGGGCGACCCTTCTTTGTGTAAAGATCGAGCCCGCGGAGCCCGGTGAAATTGAATGTTATCTGGAACGAACCATCGTGGTAATGCTCTGCAATCAGTGATTTGTACTTAAGGAACCGGGAAACGAACTGCTCTTCTATCAGCCGGTGATCACAGCGTTCCGGATCAAAGCACTCAATGTTCACCCGCAAAACCACCTGATCGGGTTTCTCTCCATTGGATACAGATGCTTCATATTCCCCGGTAATATATGCCATGTTCCCGGGCTGGAAGACTGCCGCTTCTATGTCAGTCCGGTTGAAGGGATTGCCGAATGCCCAGACGGTTTCTGCCTCCCGCTGGGGATTGACCAGCCGCATATGGGTCCTCCCGCATCCGCACCGCTCTTTTGAAAGGACTACCGTTGTATCCTCCGTATCATAATTGATCAGCATCATCCCGCTCTTCCCGCCAACCGGCAGCAGCGTAGTGAGTACGCCCCTCCCGCACTCGCCATCGTGAACAAATGACTGCATCCGGGGATCGTATACATCCAGGTGAACAAGATCTTCGGGAACGTGAAGCCCTGCAAGCTGCGTGCATTCACCACACATGGTCCCTTCTGTACTGCCATAGGTATTGTACACCGGCACGCCCCACAATTCAGAAAGGTAGGCGCGGGACTCGTCGGCAAAACTCTCACCGCCTGCAACAAGCTTATCAATTGACGTATCAGAGGTCTTCATTCCTTCAGCTGCCAGGCGTCGTGCGAGCCTGAGCAATTTGAAAATACTTCCCACAATAGCGGTGGGTTTGTAACTTTTCAGGATTCGGGATTCAAAGGTACATTTACCTATGGGTATGATCCCCATACCGATACGCTGGGCTGCAATTGTCATGGTGTTTGCACCCACGTTCATACCGTACGAGGCGCAGACCACGATCCGGTCCTTTTCCGAAAAGCCCTGCGAGACAAAACTCCGGGCATACTTCTCTGCGTACCGTTTCCAGTCATCCCAGGTCAGGAAGAAACCTTTGGGGGTACCGCTTGTTCCGCTCGTCTCCTGGATGGAAAACACATCATTCCAGCCAGTGGACAGGAATTCAAATTCCGGTGTGGCGGGGGGCTGGTGCTCCCGTATAGTTTTTCCGGAAACTACCGGCAGGTTGAGCAGATCCTCGTGAACCCGGATTTCTGCAGGATTGATGCGGTTCTCACGGAACCAGTGCCGGTAGAAGGGGGAGTGTTCAGCGGCATACTGCACAGTATACCGCACGCGTTCATCAATAAGAGCATCGAGATCACTGCGTTCCATGGTCTCGACCTGCTTATCAAAGTACGATCCCCCGGGCATGAGAGAGAATTATGAGAGGGATGGTTTATAGATTGCGAAGGGTTCTGGCCGAATCAGACACGTTTTATCGCTTCGGCTTCCAGCCGCACCATCCCGACATGGATCACTCCGTCAGCGCCAGCCGGATACAGTGCGAGATATTCATCGATAAGTGCCCTGATAAATGCCGGTTGCTCATCCTCCGGCAAACGCGCCATCCACGGGAGCCAGGTGGTGCGGATCCAACCGGCAAATGCCTCCCGGTCGGGATACACCATATCCTTTGGGATCAGCTCCACCCGGACCGGCTCAAGTCCTGCACCTGCCAGCCACTGCCGGTATTCTTCCGGACCAAAAAAACCGAAAGTGAAGGAGAAACCATCAAAGTACTGGCACCAGCGGGGATTTTCGAGCAGGACTTCAAGTGCTTCGAATGTCTGTGCTGCGTTCCCTTTCCCGCCCATCTGGACAAGCAGCCTTCCCCCCGGACAGAGACAGCGGGCAATTCCTGCAAGCAGGGGTTTATGATCGAAAATCCAGTGGAGTGCGGCATTCGAGAAAACAACATCGAACTTCCCGGAAAACTCCAGATGACTGGCATCCATCCGGACAAAGGTGAGGTTTTGGTGAGTGGAGGGAAGGAAATGTTCCCGGGCAAAACGGCACATCTCCGGTGAATTGTCAATACCTGTCACCGACCCTTCCGGCACACACGCTGCGATCGCAGCGGTCACCTTCCCGTCCCCGCAACCGATATCAAGGACCCGTTCATGCCCGGAGAGCCTGAGTTTGGCAATCAGTTCCTGCGCCCAGAGCTGCTGGGCGGGTGAACTCTTGTGGTAGTCTGCGGCGTTCCAGGTAAATGACGGTAATGGATCCGGGGGTACCATATATGCAGCCTCAGAAATAGTGGGGGCTGTACAGATTAAATGTTAGAGTCGGAAGGGACTGCATGCTTCCCTATATTTATCGTCTGCAAACACCCATGATGATGAGCATTCCATGTATTTCCACCTCATCCTCACCGACGAATGTAACCTCTGCTGCAGGTACTGCCGCGCAAAGGAATTTGAGGTAATGGAAGAGAGCGATGATGAAACCGCACCCGAAATTGATATCGATCCCAATCTTCCCCGGGATCTGGATTTCGATCTCAACCTGCTCTATACATTCCTGCAAAAAGATCCCGCACCCACGCTCACATTTTATGGAGGAGAGCCCCTCATGCGTGCGGATCTGGTTGACAGGATTGTGCGCGAGGCACCGGTACAGCAGTTCATGATCCAGACCAATGGGCTGCTGCTGGACCAGCTTGCTCCGGAAATCGTGAACCGTTTATCCACCATCCTCGTCTCACTGGACGGCGGGGAAGACCTGACCGACGGCAACCGGGGAATGGGAGTGTACCGGAAGGTGATAGAAAATGTCAGGAAAATACGGGAAGGCGGCTACTCGGGAGAACTCATCGCACGGATGACCGTGACCGAAAGGACCGATATCGCAGAAGCGGTCCACTGGCTTTTCCAGAACCCGGACTATTCATTCAATTCTATCCACTGGCAGCTGGACGCGAATTTTGCCGGGGATTTTTCACGGCGTCACTTTGCTGAATGGGTGAATACAAGCTATAATCCGGGGATCCGGTCTTTGGTTGCAGACTGGGTGGATCGTATGGAATTGACCGGGAAAGTAGCCAAATGGTACCCGTTCCTTGACCCGATGGAAGATTTATTGCTGGGCAGAAAAAGTCATCTCCGGTGTGGGTCGGGGCACGCGAACTACAGCATCATGACCGACGGGCATATCGCGCCCTGCCCGGCAATGGTCGGGATGACGGATTATTACGTGGGACATATCCGGACTGCCGACCCGCAACATCTTGACAGGATCTTAATCGCGGGGGAATGCACCGGGTGCGGGATTTATGATTTCTGCGGAGGACGGTGCCTGTACTCCAATATTACCAAGCCTTGGAACAATGCAGAGAGAAAGATCGTCTGCGGGACCGTGGAGAACCTCTACACGGCACTTAAGAGTGAATTTCCCCGCGTCCAGCGTTTAATTAAGAATGGTACGATTGCTCCCGACGCTTTTGCCCATGAAAAGTTCAACGGGTGCGAGATCATCCCGTAAGGGTTACCAGCGGAATATTACCGTACCCTGAACATTTTTTCTTATGATCTGTAATACCACAGAGTACCTCAACAGCACATTTTTGGATCAGGCATCAGGGCAAAACTCATCTCTGGGTTGGACTAATACTAAAAATCATGGCTGAATCGTGGAAGGAGGCAAAAGAGTGTGCCCACAAAGAGGCACTCCTGCACGTCTATCATGACTGCGATGCAAATACCTACGGGGCATGCAATGACTGGGAGCGTCAGGGGTCATTTAAAGGGGGCGTGTTTACCGAACATCGCTGCCTGTGTATGCCAGCTAACCTGAGCGCCGAAGAACTCGAAGAAAAAGAGAAGAAATTCCTCCGGGAAAATCCGGACTGGTAACACGATTATTTTTTCCGGACTTCATGACGGAACCGGTGCATGATATCGTACATCATCAGCCGGAACTCAGAGCCGATATCTTCCCATGATTTTACATCGGAAACCGGTTCTTCTAGAGTACTTTTTACCTCGTGCACAACCTGGCACTCCCCTTCCTTTTCTGTCTGTTTTCCATAGCAGAGTGTGCGCATAATCTCGAAATAACCGCTGACAAGCACGACAATGAAAACAATCGGGACGATCACAAACGACATCAGCCAGACCAACGGGTAGAGACTGGTTGCCACAACCGTGTCAATCCACTTGAAAACAAGGAGCAGGAACGCGATGATAAAAACGCTGCCGGTCGCCCTGATGATGGGTGCGGGCAGATTGAGCGGGAACGTAAAGGCAAAGAAGAGATCAGCGGCCAGCATGATGAATGAGATGATCAGCAGAAACCAGAAGTTTTCGTCGATAAACACGACTCCGGAACGGTAGATCGGGTTTGATATGTAATAGGTAAGGATGTTTGCCAGCACTACGAAAATCAGGAAACATATGATCCCGATCATCCGTGAGACAAACACTGAGCTTAAGGATTCATTCCGGTGGAACTTCATTTTCCGGCCTCTGTAATGTTAAGTAGGATTGGTCAAAGACGCTAATAAGATTCCCCCCTTGGTGCTGGCACCATCGCAACACCTATCACCCGGGCATACAATTCATCGGTATGCAGGTCAATTACAAGCGGTACGGGCTCTACCTGCTCCGGTGGCAGGCGAGTACCCCGATTCTTGCCGGGGTCGGTATTCTTCTCGCGTCCATGGGGCAGTGGATTGCCGCCATTGTCGCAAACCTGATAGGCGGGCTGATCTTTTTCTGGGTAGACCAGTTCATCTTCACATCCCAGAGTCTTGCTGCGCAATGGGAAGTTAAGGAGAATATCACCTGCGTGGACTGTGGCAAAATCACCCGCGGGTACCGGCTGGTGCGATCGGGTGATTACGACAGGACGCATGATCATGAACCGCAGTTCCGGTGTGAGGAATGCTCACAGAAAAAGTCTGAGGAACTCAAAGGGCGGGGGGTAAAGGTTCATTGATTGTGGGAAATTTTTGATATTCTTTTTGATCTTTTTTATTCCTGAATTTTTCCCGGGTCTGTTTTAACGGTCCTGTACAGGATCTCGGTTCGTCCATCAATCCATGTGCACGTTTCACGTTTCCCGGCGGAATCACGACGTCCCTGGAAGAAATTTTTGTCCATAATGCACTTTTAAAAAGGGTATTGCCCCGTGATCAGGCACTCTCTGCTTTCCCGCACCCAGTGTTAAATAAAATACACCAATAACCAAAAATTTACAATAATGTATAAATATGTACAAAGTACACCGTTATTCACACATCTGCCCGGAATCGGGCAGCTGATAGAATGGTGATGCCGGTGGACTGGAAAAGGCTATTAAAACGGATGAAATGAACGTAAATCTTAAACTGAATGAATACCTGACCGCAGTAAAAGATCAGCCAAAACCGCTGATTATCCCGCTCTGCGCTGAGCTGCCTTTGCCGGATATCTCGCCGCTGGATATTTACACCGGGACCCGGAACGGTTGCGGGTTCCTGCTTGAATCAATGGAGGGGAGCGAGAAGATTGCCCGCTACTCCTATATCGGGATCGATCCCGAATTCGTGGTCACGATAGGAAAGACTGTGGATGTCCGGGGTAATGAGCGCTTTACAGCAATTGCAAAAGAGCCCGAGGGCGAGACACCGGTTGATAAGATCAAGTCGATACTCTCCCGGTTCTGCTACGTGAACGTTAAGGCGCCCCGGTTCTTCGGGGGGATGGTGGGTTACTTCGCGTACGACTGCGTGTACTCGCTCTTTGAGAAAGTACGCGAGGGGCACAACGGCATCCAGCAAACTGCCGGGAACCGTGCCAGCGAAGATCATGACGCCAGTTTCATGCTCACCAAGGACTGCATTGTTTTCGATCACGCTGAAAAGAAACTCTTCATCTTCTCCAGCCCGTTTCTGACATACGATTCCAACCTGACAGAAGAGTATGAACAGAGCATTGCGAAGATACGTGCATTAAGCGACCGTATTGCACACCTTGCATCAGGAAAGAACGCGAGTGAAACACCGAAGAAGGCGAGCGGTAAAACACCGGAGTATATCCCGTCAGTATCACAGGAAGCCTTTGAGCGATCTGTAGAACGGGTAAAAGAGCACATTGTCGCAGGGGACATCTTCCAGGCAGTGATCTCGCGCCGGATGGTGTGTGCAGTCAAAAACGATCCCTTCGCGATCTATGCGGCACTTCGGGAGATCAACCCGAGCCCGTACATGTATTATCTCGATTTCGGGGACGAGCAGGTTATTGGCGCAAGTCCCGAGATGCTCGTGCGGGTGGAGAAACGGCGGGTAACAACCGTGCCTATCGCCGGCACCCGCCCGAGGGGACGCGATGCCCGTGAGGATGCACAGCTCACCCGGGATCTTCTCGAAGATCCCAAGGAACGGGCAGAGCATACAATGCTCGTTGATCTCGCGAGAAATGATATCGGACGGGTCTGCCGGTTTGGTTCTGTCGAAGTCGGGGAGTTCATGGGTATTGAGAAGTTCTCCCATGTCCAGCATATCGTGTCCACGGTCAATGGCACTCTTAGGGATAACCTGGATTGTTATGATGCCTTCAGATCCTGTTTCCCTGCCGGAACAGTATCCGGTGCACCGAAAATCCGGGCAATGCAGATCATCGGCGAGGAGGAGACGCAGAATCGCGGGCTCTACGCCGGGGCGGTCGGCTACATCGGGTTTGACCGTAATCTCGAGTTTGCAATTGCAATCCGTACGGTGATTGTCAAAAACGGCATGGCATCGGTGCAGGTCGGTGCAGGAATTGTTGCTGATTCCGTCCCTTCCAATGAATGGAAGGAGACCGAGAGCAAGGCATCTGCGATGTTGCGGGCCATCGAGAGGGCCGGGGTGTCGTCATGAAAGTCCTTATCGTGGACTGTTATGATAGCTTCACCTTCAACCTGTACCAGCAGGTGGGTAAACTCGGGGGAAACCCGGTAGTCATGACCTGCGACACCCCGCTGGAGCAACTCGAAAAGAGCGGGTGCGACCGGATCATCCTTTCACCCGGGCCGGGGACACCAGAAGAATCCGGTGTCTGTATGGACGTGTTAGAGACAATGAGCAGAACAATTCCCACGCTGGGGGTCTGTCTCGGGCACCAGGCAATCTGCACCGCTTTTGGCGGGGAGGTTATAAGGGCAGGACACCTGATGCATGGCAAGACTTCAGCAATCCAGCATGACGGACGGGGAGTGTTTACCGGAATACCGGCACCATTTACCGCAACGCGGTACCACTCGCTGGTTGCCAGAAAAGACTCCCTACCTTCAGATTTGCAGGTCTCTGCAACCAGCCTCGACGACCAGTACGTGATGGGGGTCCGGCATACGCGGTACCCGATCGAAGGGGTCCAGTTCCACCCGGAGAGTATCCTGTCGCGGGAAGGCGACCGGATAATCCAGAATTTCCTTGACGGCAAAGGAAGGGCATCATGATGATCAAAGAGACCCTCATGAAACTTGCTGAACGGCAGGACCTTGCTGCACCCGAAGCTGCAGAGGTGATGAGAACGATCATGGAGGGGAGAGCCTCTCAGGCACAAATCGGCGCCCTGCTCCTTGCTCTGCATATGAAAGGCGAAAACGCCGAAGAGATCGCTGCGTTTGCACGGGTGATGCGGGATCATGCTATCACGGTAAAACCGGTGACCCAGAGAACACTGGTAGATACCTGCGGCACCGGGGGTGACGGGGCTCATACATTCAATATCAGCACAGCCTCTGCCTTTGTCGCTGCGGGAGCAGGATGCCCGGTTGTCAAGCACGGCAACCGGGGCGTGAGCAGCAAATGCGGTTCGGCAGATGTCCTCGCAGCACTGGGAGTCGGTCTCGCACCTGCCCCGGAAGTGCAGGCGCGTATAGTGGAAGATGTCGGGATTGCCTTCTTCTTTGCCCCAAACTATCATCCTGCCATGAAACATGCCATGATCGCCCGGCAGGAGATCGGGTGCAGGACTGTGTTCAACATTCTCGGTCCGCTGGCAAACCCGGCCGGTGCGCAGGCACAGGTGCTCGGGGTCTACCGGCCGGACCTTACCGGTACCTTAGCAGAGGTGCTCAGGATTCTCGGGCTCTCGCGGGCAATGGTAGTCCATGGATCCGGGCTTGACGAGATCACCACAACAGGGGACACGGTAATTGCAGAGCTCGGTAACGGAGCGATCCGGACGTACACCCTCCGGTGCGACACATTCGGTATTGCCCCCGCACGACCGGCCGATCTGGCAGGGGGGGACGCAGAGCAGAACGCCCGCATCATCTGCGATCTCCTCCACGGGGAGCGAGGGGCAGCACGGGACATCGTGCTCATGAACGCAGGAGCTGCGATATATGTCGGCGGGATGGCACAGGATCTTCACGAAGGGATACGACTCGCTGCTGTTTCCATAGATTCAGGAAACGCCGCTGCCCGGCTCGATGCACTGGTAGATGCGACACGGGGTGCCGCATGATCCTCGATGAGATCATCAAGCGTACCGAGAAACGGGTTGCCCTATTACCAGCAACATTTCCAGAGAATGGTACAAAAACTCAGGTTAGCCTTATCGATGCGATACGAAACAGGAACGGCAGGAATGCGGTGATCGCCGAGATCAAATGCGCATCACCCAGCCGGGGAACCATCCGCCGCAACGTGGACATGGCGATGATGGCAGGCGCACTTGCGGGGAGCGGGTGCGTGGCGCTCTCGGTACTGACCGAACCGTATTTCTTCGGGGGTACGGGGCAGGATATCGCCCGGGTGAAATCCGCAGTGAGCATCCCGGTGCTCAGGAAGGACTTCATCATCGACGAACAACAGATCGCAGAGACACGGGCACTCGGGGCTGACGCGGTGCTCCTGATCGCCGCAGTGCTCAAGGAGCGCCTGCCGGTCTTTGTCGATCTCGCACAGGAGTACGGGCTTGAACCGCTTGTCGAGGTCCACAATGCAGAAGAGGCAGAAACCGCACTTGCCACCCGTGCAGCAATGATCGGCATAAACAACCGCAATCTTGCAACCCTCACGATCGACCGTTCCACCACCCGGCTTCTCTCGCAGAGTATCCGGTCCGCAGGCAGAACGATCGTATCAGAAAGTGGTATGCGCTCAGCCGACGATATCCGGGAGATGAAACATTACTGCGATGCGTTCCTGATCGGTTCATCGATCATGATGCACGATCGCCCGGAAAAGAAACTCGAGGAGTTCGTATGCGCATAAAGTGCTGCGGGATCACCCGGCCGGAGGATGCCCGGTACGCGGAAGCATGCGGCACAGATGCGATTGGCGTTGTGGTATTTTCACCAACGTCAAAACGATCGGTGACTCCGGAACGGGCCCGCGAAATTTTTGATGCGGTCGGCCTCTTTACTACCACCGTCGCTGTCAGCCACACTACATCACTTGAAGATATCGGGCATATCCTTGCCCTGCACCCGGATGCGATCCAGATCTCGCACCCGTTTGTGTTCCAGGAAAAACCGGATACGAAAGTGATCCGGGTTATCGGGAGAGACGATCCGCTGCCGATCGATTGCGATGCCATCATTGTCGATGAGAGCCACGGCAGCGGGAAACCATTCGATCTCTCGCATGCCCGTGATGCAGTGCAGCGATCCGGATTACCGGTCATCCTTGCCGGGGGACTTACCCCGGAAAATGTGGGGGATGCCATCCGGCAGGTGCATCCGTATGCCGTTGATGTTGCAAGCGGCATCGAGACAGCACCGGGGATCAAAGATCATACAAAAATTGCCGCATTCATTGCGGCAGCACGGAGGACGTAACCATGACATCAAAGGGAAGATACGGACAATACGGCGGGCAGTACGTCTCCGAGACACTGATGAGCGCACTCATCGAACTGGAGGAGGCCTATGCACAGATCAGCAGGGACCAGCAGTTCGCCCGCGATCTCACCGCATTGCAGACGGAATACGCCGGGCGCGAAACACCGCTTACCTTCTGCCCGAATGCCTCGAAGGAACTCGGGTGTAAGATCTATCTCAAGCGCGAGGATCTTGTGCACGGTGGTTCCCATAAGTTAAACAACACCCTCGGCCAGGCGTTGCTTGCCAAAAAAATGGGTAAGAAACGGCTGATCGCCGAGACCGGCGCCGGGCAACATGGGGTTGCGACCGCGATTGTCGGTGCAGCGCTCGGCATGCCTGTCGAAGTCTACATGGGCGAGGTGGACACCCAGCGGCAGGCACTCAATGTCTTCCGCATGGAGCTGATGGGGGCAAAAGTTATCCCGGTCAAATCGGGGACCCGGACGCTCAAGGACGCAATCAACGAAGCGCTTCGCGACTGGGTGGCAAACGTGCGGGACACCTACTACCTCATCGGTTCGGTCGTCGGGCCGCATCCGTACCCGCTCATGGTCAGGGACTTCCAGTCGGTGATCGGCAGGGAGGCAAAGGAGCAGGTGATGAGAAAAGAGGGGCGACTGCCCGATGCGATTGTTGCCTGTGTCGGCGGCGGGTCGAATGCGATCGGCATCTTCCACCCGTTCCTTGCCGATGATGTGGAACTCATCGGCGTAGAAGCAGGAGGCGAGGGGATTGAGACCGGAAAACATTCCGCTACGCTCTGCGCCGGAGATACCGGCGTATTGCACGGAACACTCTCATACCTCTTACAGGACGAACACGGACAAGTGATGCCTACGCACAGCATCTCGGCAGGTCTCGATTACCCGGGGGTAGGCCCGGAACATGCAATGCTCAGGGACAACCACCGCGTGACGTATGCGGCGGTCAACGACCCCGAAGTGATGGATGCATTCAGGTTCCTTTCAAAAACCGAGGGTATCATTCCGGCCCTGGAGTCCGCCCATGCGGTGGCATATGTCAAACAGAATGCGGACCGGTTCGATAAGGATGACATCGTGATCATCAATCTCTCCGGGCGGGGCGACAAGGATGTCGCAGAAGTGGCAAAGATGCAGGGGGGATTGTGATGGGACGGATTGAAACTGCATTCGCGGCTTCCTTTTTGAAAAAGCCGGCCTTCATCGGGTTTATCGTTGCAGGAGACCCGGACAAGGCCCCCTGCATCCGGATAGCCAAGGCACTGATTGCCGGGGGAACCGATATCCTCGAACTGGGAGTGCCATTTTCGGATCCGGTAGCGGATGGTCCGACCATCCAGAAAGCCGACGAGCGGGCGCTGGCAGCCGGAACAACCCCGGACACCGTGTTCGACATCGTCAGGGAGATCCGCAAGGAATCCAACGTGCCGATCGTCTTCCTCACGTACTACAACATTGTTCATCGCCGCGGGATTGAGAAATTCTATCGTGAAGCGCATGAGGCCGGTGTCGACGGCATCCTGATCGCCGATATGCCGGTCGAGGAGTCAGAGGAAGTCTGTGCTGTTGCCGCGAAGTACGACATCAACCCGATCTTCCTCATCACCCAGACAACTTCGGATGAACGGATCAAAAAGATTGCAGCAAAGGCCCGCGGGTACCTGTACCTTGTCGCTGTTCTTGGCGTCACCGGGGTGCGTGACCAGGTGTCAGAAGGTGCAATTGAGCTCCTGCACCGGGTCCGCAGGCATACATCTCTCCCACTGGCACTTGGTTTCGGGATATCGACCCCAGCACACGCACAAACCTGTGCCCGGGCCGGAGCTGATGGGGTGATTGTCGGAAGCGCAATCGTGGATATCGTCGAGTGCAACCTGAAAAAACCGGATGTGATGGAACGGGAGTTGAAGGATTACGTAACAAGGATGAAACAGGAAGTCCTAGTCAAACCGTGAAAAAATCTAAAAATCATCTTTTTATCCAGCGCCGGACAAAACTATGCCGGTAAATCATGAAGTCGAAAAACATTCTCCTTATCATCATGTGTGCCTGCCTTGTTGCCGGCCTTCTTGTCGCCGGTTGCACTCAACCTGCGGCACCCGCACAGACACCAGCAGCCACCACCGTTGTCACCACCGCAGAACCGGCCAGTGTTGGCATGGCAAACCCGGCCTCAGTCAACTGTGGCAAAGTCGGTGGAAATGTCGAGATCAAGAAAGATGCACAGGGTAACGAGTACGGCATGTGCACGTTTGCCAACGGCACCACCTGTGAGGAATGGGCACTCTTCCGAGAGGAAGGCTGCAAACCGTTCACACCCGTGACCACAACCGCAGCAGCGATTGGTATGGCAAACCCGGCCTCGGTCAACTGCGGCAAAGTCGGTGCCACATCAGAGATTATGAATAATCCTGACGGCAGCCAATACGGCATGTGCAAGTTCCCCAACGGGACTGCCTGCGAAGAATGGGCGCTCTTCCGCGAAGAAGGCTGCAAGCCGTACGTGGCACCAACTGCCACCCCGGTAAAATAATTTTTTCTTTTTTATTCAACAGGTTCAGCGCGATAGCCATGCGCCGCCAGGGCAGCGATCACGGATTTTTCCCAGCGGGGATCATTGTCATGGGGCAAGGGTATAATCTCTTCTTTCCAAATCTGCGCAAGGGATTCATCAGACGACTTGAGCTCACTTCGCCCGACTATCCTGCCGCACTCATGACCCTCATGGTCAAAGATCACCATCCGGTAGCACCGGAACTCTCTGCAGACTCGCGGCCGGGTGGCATAGATTGCACAGGCAATGCCATTCCCATCCTGTTTTTTCCGCATGAACGGGCAGCCTTTGACCGGGACCCCTGTCTCTGAAGAAAGGGGCTGACTGTCGGCGTATTCTCCTTCAATATGAGCAAGGAAGAGTTCGTTCTTTACCCCGTACCGGCAGTAAAAGTCACGGCTGGTGAGCTGGCGCTCGATTTTTATAAATGCCCCGAAACTCGCGCAGCACTTGCCACACCAGTTACAATCGAATGCCACCATACCGATGATCGGATGTTGACGGGAGGAGTAATAAAAAGAACGGGGATGTCCCCGGATTATTGTGCAACATCCTGAACCCGGCATGAATTGTAAATATTTTTGATTTTTCTGATTTTTCTGAAAATTATAAATATACCGGAGATTCTACAAGATCCTGAGGATTTGCATGGCCAAAAAAAAGATGAATGATTCAACGTGCACACCTGGCAGTTCACCGTGCGGGTGCAGCCCGGCCACCGGGTGCAGGGTCGAGGCAGTATTGAGCGTTGACGAGCGCGGACAGATGGTGCTCCCCAAAGATATCCGGGAAAAAGCCGGCATCAAAACCGGTGACAAACTCGCCCTGATCAGCTGGGAGAAGGACGGCAGCATCTGTTGTCTTGCGCTCATGAAGGTCGAGAACCTGAACGGCATGGTAAAAGACGTGCTCGGACCGCTTATGCACGACACTGAACGCTGAGGAGAACAGAATTTATGACATCTCCCCAAACCTCAGGCTGCTCATGCTCCCAAGCGGCGAAGGCATCCCCGTGCTGCGGTAGTCCGGGTGCAATGCCGCAAGCAGAAATATACACAACTGACAGCCCCCTCACGTTTGCCAACCGGCTCGACCATTTCCTTGCCCGCTGGGGCATAAACCGCATGAGGCACCGGGTCGAACCCGGCCTCTACCGGCTCGGCAACCCAACTCCGGAATCCCCGGTCTTTGCCTCGGCGAACTATACGTTAAGCTTCGATGCCGTGCGTGCTGCCCTTGCGGGATTCGATGCATACATCCTTGTGCTGGACACCAAAGGGATCAATGTCTGGTGCGCTGCCGGAAAAGGCACGTTCGGTACCGATGAACTGGTCAACCGGATCGAACAGACCGGCCTTGCCGGTACCGTCACCCACCGGAAGATCATCGTTCCCCAGCTGGGAGCGCCGGGAATTTCCGCCCATGTGGTCCAGCGCCGGTCCGGTTTTAAGGTTGAATATGGACCGGTCCGTGCCCGGGATCTCCCGGAATATATCAGGAACGGAAAGGCAACGCCGAAAATGCGCACGGTAGAGTTCCCGGTCCGCGACCGGATTGTGCTGGCACCAGTTGAGCTGGTTCACGTGGCGTTGCCGACGATTGTTATCGCAGCCGTTCTCTGGTTCCTTGCCGGCCCGGTCGCCGCACTGGCAGCAATCTCTTCGGTGATTGCAGGAACCGTACTCTTCCCGGCCCTGCTGCCGTTCATCCCGACAAATGATTTCTCCACAAAGGGCCTCCTTCTCGGGGGCGTTGTTGCAATCCCGTTTGCCGCTGTATTCGCTTCAGCCCCGGCATTGCCCGGCTGGGCCGCGCTCATCGCTGCCCTGACACCGCTCCTCATCATGCCGGCAGTCACCGCATATCTTGCCCTGAATTTTACCGGTTCAACAACCTTCACCTCACGGACGGGGGTCAGGAAAGAGATCTTCCGGTACGTACCCGTCATGACTTTCATGGCAGTCACCGGCACCATTCTTGGGATCGTGCTCGGCGTAAGCCGTCTCATGGGAGTGATCTGATGTTTGATTCCTACGCGGAGAACACACTCCATTTCCATAAAGATCGGTGCATCAACTGCAAGCGCTGCACCCAGGTCTGCCCCCACCGCGTATTTGCGGAGGGACCGGAGCATGCGGAACTTGTCCGCCCGGCTGCCTGCATGGAATGCGGGGCCTGTGCCCTGAACTGCCCGGTGCAGGCGATCGAGGTCCAGAGCGGAGTCGGGTGTGCATGGGCGATGATCAGCGCTGCCCTGCGGGGAAAGGATATGGACAGCGGGGAATGCAGCTGCGGTGGGGATGCGGGATCCTGCTGCGGCGCCCGGGAAGAGAAGTCATCCTGCGGTGATCAAAAATGACATCGAAAACTCGGGTAATCTTTGTCTGCACCGCAAATGCCGCCCGCTCCCAGATGGCAGAGGGACTGCTCCGGGCAAAATACGGGGACCGGTACGAGGTTTTCTCTGCCGGCACAAAGCAGGCAAAGGTGAGCACATCAGCGATAGCGGTGATGCAGGAGATCGGGATCGACATCTCGCACCACCGTTCAAAAACCCTCGACGAATTCCGTGGGGTATCATTCGATATTGCAGTGACCCTCTGCGACAATGCTCATGCAATCTGCCCGTTCATACCGGGAGCAAAAAAGACCATCCACCAGGGTTTTGCCGATCCCCACATGATACCCGGCAGCGACAAAACAATCCTTGACGGGTACCGCAGGGTAAGGGACGAAATTGCTGAATGGATCGAGGGAGAGTTTGGAAGAGTCCCCCAGAAATAATCCTTTTTTTCAACAACAAGATTGATACTGTCCCCCCACAATCATTGAATTACCGGGCGCGAGAACCATGAGCGGGGAGAAGAAAGACATCTACCAGGAATCGCTTGAACTCCATGAAACGTATCATGGGAAGATCGAAGTCCATTCCAAAGTTTCCCTGGCAACACGCCATGATCTCTCCCTTGCCTATACCCCGGGGGTAGCAGAGGTCTGCCGGGAGATTCACAGGAACAAGGATCTCGCGTACAAATACACCCTCAAGGCAAACACCATTGCAATCGTCACTGATGGCTCACGCGTGCTTTCATTGGGAAATATCGGGGGCTACGCTGCGATTCCCGTTATGGAGGGAAAAGCGCTCCTGTTCAAGCAACTCGCCGACATCGATGCATTTCCCATCTGTTTTGAGAGCGGTCATACGGAATTTGCCGACGATGTAAAAAATATCGCCCCGGTCTTCGGGGGAATTGCGCTTGAGGACATTGCAGCACCCAAATGTTTTGAACTCGAAGAGTCCCTGCAGGGCATCGGCATTCCGGTCATGCACGACGACCAGCACGGGACCGCCGTTGTTGTTCTTGCAGCTCTCCTGAATGCCTGTAAGATAACAAAAAAGAAATTTGAGGGCCTGAACATCGTTGTCATCGGTGCAGGGGCGGCCGGGTTTGCCATCACCCGCATGCTCCGGTGCATCGGCTACAACCCCAACCTTTGCAGCAGCGTGAATGATATCATCGTCTGTGACCGCAAGGGCATCATCCACCGCAACCGCGAGGGACTGTACGCAAACAAGTACAAATTCATCATTGCCGAGGAGACGAACAAAACCGGGCGATCCGGGACTTTAGAGGATGCAATGAAGGGTGCCGATGTCTGTATCGGTGTATCCGTTCCTGCCATCATCACGCCAGCGATGGTCCGGTCCATGAACAAGGACCCTATCATCTTTGCCCTCGCCTATCCGATGCCCGAAATATTTCCCCGGGATGCTCTCGAGGCCGGGGCAGCGATCGTGGGAACCGGGCGCGGGGATTTTCCCAACCAGATCAATTATGCCCTTGCCTTTCCGGGAATCTTCCGCGGTGCCCTCGATGTCTGTGCAACCCGGATCTCCGATGAGATGAAGGTGGCTGCTGCTCATGCACTAGCTGATTATGTCAAACACCCACGCAGGGACAGGGTCCTTCCTGCGGTGCTTGACCGTGACGTGGTAAAGGCAGTTGCCCGTGCAGTCAGTGAAGCGGCAGTTGCAAGCGGCTGTACCCGGACGATCGAGTGAGTACGGGCAAGGGAAATAAAGAAAAATTCCTTTTTTACATTTTTTCTGACACAGAAATTGATCAGACCTGTGTTGTCTTGAGCACCCGGCACACTTTTTCCATAAGCGCGTAGTGCCGCACAAGATGATCCATAAATGCACCGCTCTGTCCTTCTGATGTGATTGGGGTCCAGGTAATCCCGCAATCGGTTTCCCAGAGAATTAACCCCTCGGCAGGCGCCGGCTGGAGAGGGCGCAGGGCATCTGCTTCCAGCAGCCGGGCTATGGAACCCTCATCCGATTCGCCCTCTCCCACAAGGAGGAGTGCTGCGGCCATGCACCGCACCTGGTGCCAGAGGAAACTTTCTGCCTTTACTTCAAGGAACTCAAACCCGTCTTCCTCGCCCACACGGGCAGCGAGAATATTCCGGTACGGGTTCTTGTCTTTCACCCGCGCAAAGTTCGAAAAATTATGGCTGCCGAGAAACTGCTGTGCAGCCCGGTCCATGGCATCGGGCTGTCCGGGTCGTTTCGAAAAATAATACCGGTACGTGCGGGACTTCGCATCGTACCGGGGATGAAACTCCATAGGTACCTCCGCATATGCAGTGCACCAGAGGTCCGGGGGGAGCTGGGTATTGATGACCGTCCGGGCACGTTCCGGTGCCGGGGTTGAAAACGCGATCACCTGCCCGCGGGCATGGACACCCCGGTCGGTCCTGCCTGCGGACAAAAAGCCGGCTTTCCGCCAGTCATCAAAAAGGCTGAGCCGCTGGCATGCAGAGACAAACTCGCCTTCAACCGTGCGGCTGGCGGCCTGCATCTGCGAGCCATAGAACCGGCTGCCCAGGTACAAGACCCGGAACGCGAGCCTCACCGGAGGGGCATCAGCCGGGTGATCCGTGTAATCTTTCTCCATGTGTTGTTCAGTGACTGGTGTGTATAGGTGCGCAGCGGTGTCTTTTTTCCACCACAGGTAACATTACCGGCCCGGATGGCATCAAGGATCGCAGGGACATTCTTCTCTGCATCCACGTAGGTCCTGCCAAAGCCGACAAACCGGGCATTGTGGGCATCGCTTCCCGCAACACAGGGCTTGCCCAGCTTCACTGCCATCCGTGCCGCCTTCCGGTTCGCGGACCCGACAATGTACCGGCTGTTGAAGGATTCCACGGCATCCACCGCAGTCATACCGGCTTTTTTCCTGCGGGCAACCCCGTGCCTCCAGATATGGTACGGGTGCGGGAGGATCAGGAGCGCTCCCATCCGACGTGCGAGCGCGATGGTCTCCAGCACGTCAAGCCCAGAGGGGATGAGCTCGGTGACCCCCAGCACGAGCAGGTGGCCCTGTTTTGTCGTGACCTCAATGCCGGGAATCACCAGCACGGGAGTCTCAATCAGGAGGGCCTGTTTTGCACCGTCAACGGAATCGTGGTCGGTGATGGCAATTGCGTCGAGTCCTGCCGCCTCGGCAGCCCTGAGGATATCCCCGACACTGCTTTCACCATCCTTGGAATGATTCGTGTGCACGTGCAAATCGCAGATCAGCATCTGATCATAGTGTTTTTATCTCTCTGGTATTAAGGGAACTTATGCACATCCTGCTGCCAACCGGTGCCGCCACGGCGGAGATGGTAAAACAAGCGGTGGCCGGGTTTGATGCCGATGTGGTAGTAACCGGGGAGATCGCGTCATTTCTTACCCCCCACAAACTCCACACCCTGATACAAAAAGGAAAGTACGATCTCGTGATCGTCTCCGGTATGTGCACGGCCTCGTTTGAGAAGGTTGAACGGGAGACCGGTGTGCCCGTTTATCGCGGTCCCCGCCATGCAGCGGATCTCGGCTTCATCCTGCCCCTGCTCGACTCGATCACGCTTTCCCGTACCGTTCCCGCCGATGATTTTCTCGCGGCAAAAAAAGCAGGCGATGCAATCTATAAAATTGACCAGCGGGAGCAGGAGGCAGATCCCGATTTCGTAATCCGGGGGGTGAAGATCGGCGGCGGCTCGCGGATGAAAGTGCTTGCCGAGATCATGGACGCCCACCGGTGCGAAGACCTGCATGAAAAGGTGGAGCGGTTCTTTTTTGCCGGTGCTGATATCGTGGATCTCGGCTTCGGGTTCGATGCGACACCGGAGGATGTGTCACGGGCATTTTCCCTTGTGGCAGATATCAACCGCCCGCTCGCGGTGGATTCACAAGACCCTCTCCTGATCCATGCTGCACTTGGACGGGCGGATCTCGTTCTCTCCCTGCAGGAACAAAATATCCCGGTGATCGGGCGCGAAGTGGCAGAGGCCGGTGCAGCAGCAGTCATTGTGCCGGGCAGCAGCACGCTTGCGAAGAATATTGCGATGGCCAAACAGACCGGTATCGCATGCATCATCGCCGATCCGCTCCTCCAGCCCGTTGGCTCGGGACTCGTTGCATCGCTGAAAAATTTTAAGAGAAGTAATTATCCGCTCTTTTTCGGGGCCGGCAACGTTGTCGAGCTGCTGGACGCCGACTCGATCGGGGCAAACGCATTGCTGGCCGGTATGGCACAGGAGGTGGGCGCATCGGTCATCTTCTCAAGCGAACACTCCGACAAGACCCGGGGATCCATTGGCGAGATGCGCCGGGCAACCGGGATGATGGTGCTCACCCGCGACCGCCCCTATCCCAAGGATCTCGGCATCGACCTGCTCGTGCTCAAGGAGAAACGACGCCGGCGCGAACCACCCGTTGAATACGAGACGGTCACGGCAGCAAAAACAATCCCGGACGAGATCGCGTACGATCCCAAGGGTAACTTCCGGATCGGGATCGAGGGCGACCAGATCATTGCCGCGATCAATGGCAAAGCGGTGCGGGGGAGGCGCTGGCAGGATGTGCTTGCCACAATCATCTCGCACGGGGATGTCACCCTGCTCGATCATGCCGGGTATCTCGGCCGGGAACTTTACAAAGCGGAACTCGCGATCCGGTACGGGCGGAGTTTTGAGCAGGACGGGGAGTTCTGAAACAGGTACATTTCAATGAAAAAATTTGAGACTCGGTAATACACTGCCCTGGAGGGAGATTTTTCCCCATCAGGTGTGATAATTTTGCCAATCACGATCGCTTTTTCTTTGGAGCGGGTGGCGGGGGAAAGGGCATTTCCCCGCCATCGATAAACCGGTTCCAGTTGAGCTGGCTGAACATTTTCGTCTGGAGGATTGCTCCCTTGTTCCGGGTATTGAGGACGGAAACACTGCTCGAAATAAATGGGGGGATCATGAGAAGTTCCTCATCATCAATGATCAATTCAAGAGTGTTTTCGAAGTTCATGAGTTTGGTTATTTCAACAAATTCCGGTGGTGCAAACGGTGGCGGGACACTGAATTGAGCCGGAGAGATGACATGGACATCCGCATTTTTTCCCGGAAATAACGCAAGAAGTTTTCCCTGGAGCGCCTCATCATCTGAAATGACTATGAGTTTGAGTGAAACATCCCTGATTTTCACTTTCTCAATGAACTTAAGGTACCGTTCCCCGATCATACAGCTGATCTGTCGTTTTGCTTTTCCAAAGAGATCCCGGATTTTATACTCGATGTTGGCGTCCCCGTAGATGGTCCAGAGGGCATCTTCCTTGTCAGTCCGCACCTTCTTTTTCTCGAGAGTAATAAGTGCCGCTAATGCCTGCTCCCCTGCATCCCTGTGTTTGTCCATGAGGAGATTGATCGCCATTTCCGGAGAAATCGCACTATACCGGGCCGGTTTTGAGATTCTCTTTACTGCAAGCCCCATGTCCGCAAGATGATCCAGTGCCTCGTATACGCTCGGTTTTGAGATGGAGAGAAAATCGATGATCTCCTTTGCTTCGGCATTGTCGTACAGCACCAGCGCAGCGTAAACCCTCGCATCATAATTGGATAACCCGAGATCATTGAGCGATTTTATGAGCGAAGTGGGGATGCTCTCCATAGTAGAAATTCTGCCATGTGGAGTTAAATTCATTTGTACCGGAAATCTTTTCCTTCCGGAATATTTAATCTTCCCAAAGTAGTAAAAAAAATACTACAGTTTGGATAGCCTTTTTAACAATGTACGCTAAACTATACAAAACACGTAGTAAAAAAATTTACTACTAGTTAGTATAAACCATTGAGGAAAGTACATGTTCAGTTTTGAAGAAACATGCCGAACTCCGGCACGAACAGGAATCAATAAACCCGTTTTCACCAATGGTGGAATCACACATAAGAACAGCAACAATCCGATGCGGATCCTGTTATTTGCAGGTACCCTGCTGGCGATTTGTCTCTTTGTTGGTACAGCCAGCGCAATAACGACACCCGAGGCTGCGGCAGCATCCGCAAAAGTGTATGTTTCGAATGTCACCTATGATCCCGGATCAATGTACGACGGAGATAAAGCGACCGTTGACATCAAAGTCACAAATGGGAACACCGATACGGGAATTGTTATCAACCATGCACAACTGACTGACAATACCATAAAGACCATCAGCAGACCCTACGACACATCCTCAAATATCGGCCCCGGTCAGACACGGGATTTTATCTTTGAAATTACTGCTGATGGAAAAGAAAGTTACTATTACCCAACGTTTTCTATGAGTTTCCTGGAATCTGACAGCATGTATTACCGGACCTTTGTTGAGATTGATAACTCTCTCCCCGAGCTGACGTTCATCGATAAACCAGACACGTTCTCCGCAGGGAAAAAAGACAAAATTTCTGCGAAAATATCCAATCCCCGCAGTAATGCGCTGGAAAATGTCGTAGTGGAAATAATCGGCACGGATACAACCGTCAACCCGTCCAAGATAGCTCTTGGGACAATTGACGCGGGGGGATATGTCCTAGTAGATTTCTCCGTAACTCCGCAACAGCAGACAGATCTCACTTTAAAAGTCACCTACGATAATGGTGATAATACCCACACAATGTCAGAATCACTTCCGCTTATATTCGGAGAGAACAAGAAGCAGGCCGATCCAAAAGTGAATAATATCAAGATCACGAAAGAGGGCACGGTCTATCACGTGACAGGAGATGTCACGAATGCAGGACTGGAAACGGCAAATGCGGTCACGATTACATCGAGTTCTCCTGCAACAGCCCAGGACCCGTACAAGGCCTATGTAGTAGGCGTTCTGAAACCGGATGACTTCGGGAGTTTTGAAGTTTCATTCACTACCGAGAGTACAACAAGCATCCCCCTCCAGATGACGTACAAGGATGCTGACGGCAACGTGATCACTTCACAACAGAATATCAATCTCGCAACTGCCACCTCATCAGAGCAGAATACGACTCAACCTTCAATTCTCCCCATCGTAGGGGTAATCATCATCATTGCGCTTATTGGTGGCGGGTACCTCTACATGCGGAAACGAAAAGCCGAGTAGGAGGGAGATATCATGCAACCGGCCATCCAGTTCGAGGATGTGGTGAAGATCTACCCTCTCAAGTCGGGGGATGTAACGGCACTCAATCATATCTCATTTGAGGTACAGCGGGGGGAGTTCATCTCGATCATGGGACCATCGGGATCAGGTAAATCAACCCTCCTCACCCTCATGGGATGTCTTGACAAACCTACCTCCGGGAATATCTTTATGAGCGGGGTCCCGATCCGGGATATGTCCGACATGGAACTGACCTCCCTGCGCAGGGACCGGATCGGTTTCATCTTCCAGTACTTCAACCTCTTCCCGCTCTTGAACATCATCGAGAACGTCAGTTTTCCCCAGATGCTCAAGTCCGGAGTCAACGAGGCTCGGGCGCGGGAAGTGCTCCGGGCAGTCCAGCTGGACGAAAAACTCTACACGCATACACCCATGGAATTGTCCGGGGGCCAGCAGCAACGGGTAGCGATCGCCCGCTCTCTCATCAACGATCCCGACATCCTCCTGTGCGATGAACCTACGGGAAACCTCGATTCTAAAACGGGGGCAAGTATCATGGAGCTCATGACGGAACTCAACAAAAACGGCGCTACGATCATTGTCGTGACGCACGATCCCAATGTGGCGAATTATACGAACCGGACGATCCGGATTGTTGACGGGTGTATTGCCTCATGATATTCTGGGAAATTGCAAAGCGCAATCTCCGGATCCATATGCTCCGGTCAGCCCTTGCGATGCTCGGCATCGTAATCGGGGTCGTTGCAATCGCCTCGATGGGGATCCTGGGAAACAGTATGGTTGCGACCGTCTCAGAAAGCCTCTCCTCGGTGGGAGACAGCGTTATCGTCAGCCCGTATTCTGGCGGTGGCGGAGGTATGGGACCCGGGGGAGGTGGTGGCGGGGGGAGCTCAGCGAACCTGAAACTCTCCGACCAGCAATATCAGCAGATCAAACGAGCCGTAGCTCCCAATGTGGCGATTCCGGTGCTCTCGACATCGGAACGTATGAAAGTGGGTGTTGGCAGTGATGATATTGTTGCAACCATCTATGGCGTGGATCCCCAGTATATCACGGATCTTAACCTGAAGTTGACCGCAGGTGATTATAACAACGGCAACTCCGGCTGCCTAGTAGGTTCCACGTTTGCCGAGGACAATAATATCAAAGTTGGCTCTCGTATTTCCATCGGTAGTGATGGTGAGAAGGGAACACTCCGCGTCACCGGTATCATCGAGGAACGGGGAATGGCCTTCGATCTCAGTACGGATTCTGCGATTGTGGCTACCCAGGAATGGTTCGATAATACCTACAACCGGAATGACTACGATCAGGTTGTTGTCAAGGTAAAAGAGGGGCAGGATACGGCAGTGGTTAAAACCACCATTGAAAAACAGATGAACAAGCGGGACAAGATTGTCAGTGTAACGGACAGCAAGGCAACGCTGGCTTCCATATACGCGACGTTTGGTACCATCACGACATTTGTCTCTGCCATCGGGGGAATTTCGATGGTCGTTGCCGGCGTCTCGATCTTCAACATTATGATGATGTCAGTCAATGAACGGATCAAGGAGATCGGCATCATGCGCAGCATCGGTACCCAGAAAAAGGAGGTGATGAGCATGTTCATCTATGAAGCGGCGATCATCGGGGTTATCGGAAGTGTTGTCGGAGGCATACTGAGCATCCTGGCGGGATATGTCATCAGCGCCCTGATGCTGGGCACAACAAAATACCTGATTACAACAGCAAATGCGCTCTCTGTCGGGGAGGGGGTCTGCTTTGGGATTGTGATCTGTCTTGCCTGTGGTATCTATCCGGCATGGCAGGCAGCGAACTTAAACCCAATTGATGCACTGAGGCACGAGTGAGAACAGTGCCACAATGAAACTTTTTTCTTTTCGCGATCAAAAAAATGTCTGTTCCACGGAAAATACTCAGGGTGTCACTATCCTGACCGGTGATCCGAAAAAAGCAATTATCTCCTTATCAGGGCCGATGATCATCGCAATGCTCCTGATGTCCAGTTATAACGTCGTGAACGCGATCTGGGTTGTAGGCCTGGGTTCTGATGCTCTGGCTGCCATCGGGTTCATGTCTCCCCTGTTTATGGTTCTCATCGGTCTGGGAAGTGGCATTGGAGCAGGGGCGACATCGGCCATCGCCCGGATGATCGGCGCAGGCAACCGTAACGGTGCAAGCAACGGTGCAGTGCATGCACTTCTCATCGCTCTCATCCTGTCAGCGATCGTTACTATTCCGCTTGTCGTCTTTGCAGAACCGATAGCCCTCCTTTTTGGTGCCGGTGAAACTGCCGGTCTTGCAGTGGCATACGCGCAGGTTCTCTTCGCTGGTTCATTCTTCATCATTTTTGTCAATATTGCATATGGCATCCTCAGAGCGGAAGGTGATGTAAAAAGAACGATGTATGCCATGGTGGCTGCAACTCTTCTGAATATGGTCCTGGACCCTCTCCTGATTTATGGTCTGGGCCTCGGTATTGCAGGAGCCGCGTGGGGCACGATCATCTCCCTTGCAGCGGTAACGGTTGTCCTTTGTTACTGGTTTTTTATCAAAAAGAATTTGTACGTTTGCTTTTCCCGGCAGGTCTTCACCCCGTGCCGGAGCGTGGTCTCAGATATCCTGAACGTGGGAATCCCGGCCAGTGTTGAGTACCTGCTGATGTCTGTAATGTGTATAATTCTCAACCTGATCCTCGTTATTGTAGCAACCACTGATGCTGTAGCGGTCTTTTCCGTTGGATTCAGGATTGTATCATATGGAATCGTTCCCATTGTCGCGATCGGCACATCCGTGGTATCGGTAGTCGGTGCGGCATATGGGGCCCGGTATTATGAAAAGATCCGGGTTACACACACGTTTTCGATCCTCCTTGGGATTGCTCTTGCTCTCTGCGTCAGTCTCCTGACCGGGGTGTTTGCATATCCGATTGCCACCATCTTCTCTTATTCGCAGGAAAGCGCCCATCTCTACCCGGCCATCGCCGCATTCATCGGTGTCATGTGCCTGTTTTATCCATTTGTACCGCTGGGTCTGCTTTCGTCTTCCGTGTTTCAGGGAGTCGGTAAAGGACCGACCTCCCTGTTTCTCACGTTCATGAGGAGTCTTGTGTTTGCCGCAGTTTTTGCGTACATGCTCGCAATCCCTCTAGGTATGGGAGAACAGGGTGTCTGGTGGGGGCTGATTGCTGGTGAAATACTCGGCGGTTTGCTGGCATTTGCTTGGGCGCGATTGTACCTTTCACAACTGGACCGCTTGACTGGGGAAGACACGCCACTACAAAAGGGGGAACCGGAAACCACTTGAAAAAAGACGACCCGCAGGATCAAAAATGTTGAGGGGATACACATGAAACAGCACCATTAAAACTAAAAAGAGTTTTTAGGAACGTTATACCCGGGGATACTGGCAACTGGTATAGAATCAGGATGAGGACACATCACAAGGTTAAAAAAACAAACACCCGGCAAAATCCTGCCTTGTGGAGTCCAATAATTCAAAAGAACCTGCTTTTTACCCTCTCTGTCTTGAGCCGGTACCGGGGACGAAATTCCAGTTTACCCTGATAAATGTCCGGAAGAATAAAAGGAAAACTGGCATATCCATATCAATTGGTGCAGGGTGAAAAGGATCTGTTGCCATCAATTCTTTTATCCCATTACTCCTCCATTTCTAAGTATGGCACAACAGGCACGTGCATCCCATATCCTGGTAAAGACCGAAGACGAAGCGAACAAGATCATGAAACGGGTCGCTGACGGCGAAGATTTCGCAGCAGTTGCCAAGCGTTTCTCATCCTGCCCGTCAGGAAAGCAAGGGGGAGACCTCGGCTGGTTCGGCAAGGGCATGATGGTTCCCGAGTTTGAACAGATCGCATTTACCGAGGAAGTTGGCAAGGTTGTCGGCCCGGTAAAGACCCAGTTCGGTTTCCACGTCATCAAAGTGACCGGCAAAAAGTAATTTCCGGCATACGGTCATGGACACCAAATTTTTTCTCGGCATCGGCCTTGCGATCGTCCTTGTTTTCTGCGGGGCAGCGGTTTACACTACGTTTACCAAGATTCCGGCTGCTTCAGCAGTACCCGCAGTACCTGCCGATCATGAGATCCTCTACCAGGTCTCAACCATTGACGCCCTGATGCAGGGAGTGTACGCGGGCGTCCAGCCGGTCGGGGAGATGAAAAAGCACGGCGACTTTGGCATCGGCACGTTCGATGCGCTCGATGGCGAGATGATCGTAATTGACGGAAAAGTGTACCAGGTAAAGGCTGACGGAAAGGTGTACCCGGTAAAAGATACTGCCACCACCCCCTTTGCCACCGTCACGTACTTCGAACGCGACTTTGCGGCAACAACAAACAGGTCGATGAATTTTTCCACATTTTCAACCGAGATGAGCAGCCGGCTGCCCACGCAGAATATGATCTACGCAGTCCGGATAAAGGGAACGTTCCCGCTCATGAAAGTCCGGGCAATCCCTGCACAACAGGAACCGTACCCCTCGCTCACGGATGCAGCAAAGAGCCAGTCGGTCCACACCTACACCAATACCACCGGCACGATAGTCGGGTTCTATACCCCGGCCTTTTTCAAAGGCCTCAATGTCGCGGGCTATCACCTGCATTTCATCAGCGATGACCGGCACACCGGCGGCCATATCCTGGATTTCACGGTACCGGCAGATACAACCGTGGAGTATGACGTCACCCCGGCCTTTGCCATGCCGCTGCCAACCAGCGGTGCATTCACGGGAGTCGATCTCTCGCAGGATCTGAGTAAGGAACTCGCAAAGATCGAATCCTGACCCGGCTCTTCATTTTTTTTGCGAGCCTTTTTTTGACCAGCAGCACGCATATGATCGGTACACGGCTTATCCGGCCCGCCAGGCACTTAACCATGAACATCCGCGGAATCAGACAGGAACTACTCAGGCTGCTCCTTGAACTGGGACGGGACGCCCACCCCAACGAGTTCGCGGCCCTCCTCATCGAAAAGGACGGGGTGATTGAGGAGATGAACCTGGTTCCCGGCACCATTACCGGATCGAGCTCCGCATCGGTCTTTTTCGATATGATGCCGCTGGGTACCCATCTTGCCGGCAGCGCCCACAGCCACCCGAACGGCGTGCTTCACCCATCCGATGCAGATGTGCGCTTCTTCCCCCGGGCCGGGCGGTTCCATCTCATCATCGGCTACCCGTACCGCACGGGCGACTGGCAATGCTTCAGCGCTGACGGGGAGCCCTGCAAACTCGAGGTGATCGCGTGAGCGTCCGCAGGGTTGTCGCCACCGGTACGTTCGATCTCCTGCACCCGGGGCATATCTACTATCTCGAAGAGTCCAAGAAACTCGGGGACGAGCTCTGGGTGATCGTTGCCCGCGACATGAACGTTAAACACAAACCCCGCCCGATCATCCCGGAGGAACAGCGGCTCGCGATGATCGCTTCACTCCGCCCGGTGGACCACGCAATTCTCGGTGACAAGACCGATATGTTCCTCCCGATCGAGGAGATCCACCCGGACGTGATCACCATCGGGTTCAACCAGCTCTTTGACGAGGAAAAACTCCGGTCGCAGCTTGCCGCACGTAACCTTAATCCGGAGATCGTTCGCATAGGAAAATTCGCTGACACCGAACTCTGCAGCTCGCGAAAGGTGGTGCAGGAAATTGTTGCAAAGCGCGGGCATGACGGGGATAACGATGCCCCGGAAGATGCCCGGAAATAAAAACAGATTTTTTGTAATTTTAACTCTGTTGAAATCTTCTTTTCTGCGTTGTTTGGTAATTTTCTGCAACTGGTGGGACAGTGCCCCCCTCGTATTCAACCAGATTTGATGGGGGTTGAGACCCCCATACCCCTGTTGACACTAATGCGGCCGGCGCGTCAATGCCTTGTGCCGGCTGTGACTCACAAGCCCGCGGCGCAGTATGCCGCTGTATTTTGCCATGAATGACCCGACAATGGACGTCAGGATAACCATGGCTGCGATCGTTGTGCCCACCACCGGCGATCCATAGATCACCGCAAGAGCAATGGAGAACTCTCCTCTCGCTATGGTATTGGCCCAGATTTCAAGGCCGGAGAGCGCTGATCCGTGGATGAAAATGCCGGTCAGCAGGCCGGATACCAGCTTGCTGGCAACGGCAAGAAGGCTGATAGCGCCAATCACAAACCAGTTGGCACCGCCCGAGAAATCAACGGTTACTCCGAAGAAGACGAAGAAGACCACTAAAAAGACATCCTTGAATGGCCGGGCGTGCTGCTCGAAGGCGTCCGGATCGGTTGTTGCGAATGCGACACCCAGCGCGATCACCATCATCGTCTCGGGTACGCCGAGATACATCGAGAACGATGCGGTGGTAAGGACGGCGGCAAACGTGAAGAGGATGGGGAGTTCGTCATCCCTTTCGAGAATAGAGATGAGAAATTCCTTGCCATAATGGGCGAGCGCGTAGAGCACCCCGAGCACTGCAACGATCTTGACAAAGAAGATGATCAGGTTCTGGTTTCCGGCCGAGAGGATCGCAAGGAAGATGATCAGCACGAGATCTTCAAAGACCATCAGCCAGATGACCGTGTCGGACTCGCGGAGCATCAGCTTCCGGTTCTCGATCAATGACGTGAGTGCCATCGCGGTGCTGGAGATATAGAAGGCTGCTGCGATGATGAGCGATTCCGTGAACGAAAACCCGAGCATGTACGCTGCGGCAAAACCGATGATCATGTTGACATTGAGATCGATGATCCCGCTGGTCAGGACCGCCGACCGGTTCGATGCGATCCGTTCCGGTTTCAGGCCAAGACCCATGAAGAACAATAAGAAGATCAGTCCCATCTCGGAAAAAAACTGGCTGACCTCATTGTTCGTCAACAACCCCCCGCCCGCTTTTCCCAGCAGGACACCGGCAAGGATATAGAACGGGATGGCGGGTATCGACAGGTACTTGGTGACGAGGGCCAGTACAAGGCAGACAAAAAGTGCGACTACGAGTCCTTCCATTAATTCACCATAATTTCGTTCTCGAACAGTTTGATCTGGTCGCTCTCTCCGATGACCAGCGCCGCGTCACCCTCTTCGAACATGAACGTGGGGGGCGGGTTGATGATATTGTGGTCGTGCCGGCAGACCGCGATTACGGTTGCGCCGGTCTTGGCCCGGATCTTGAGCTCTTCTATCGTTTTTCCGACAACAGCGGACGTGACAAAGAATGTGTGGATGGTAATCCGGAGATCGGCCAGCGCGGAGAAGGCGATCTCGACACTTTCCTGGTCGGCTTCGATGATTGCTCCGGTAAGGATATTTCCCAGCCTCCGCGCTTCAACCGGAGACAGCTCCGCTGCGCTGGGCGTTTTGCAGCCTTTCTGGAGCGTGTACATCTGGATGCCACTGGTCTTGGTGAAAAAAATGGCAACCGTGTCACCCTTGTCAGTCTCGAATTCGTATTTTGTTCCAACACCGGGAAGATTCAGAGAACGAAGCGCCATAGCAGACATTAGAAAAACGTTCCTAAAATATATTGTTGTTTTGCTGGCGGAGACTGTAGATGAACGATTTCACCTGAAAAATCAAAAGAAAAGAGGGGGGTTTGTTGTTAGATCCACACAGAGAGCAACTGATTGGGATCTTCTGAGGTTTTCTGAGAGGTAGGGAGGTGCGAGTTTCGGGCCTTTATGGCATCTGACACTTCTTTATCGGAATTCGTCCTTCCCACTTACCTAGTTCGAACAATGCGCATATAATCCCCGGAGAGGGCGGGGTGAAAGTGATTTGCCGGTTCCGCAACTGGGGTGCTAGGATAACTATGATACTTTTTTCATGAATCATGATGATAAATAATGTAGAACCGCGATCTGCTCGCCGGTCTTCATCCACGAGAACTACGCTGGAGTCTGATTACCATCGCCGAAATCCCCAAAGAAGAATACGTGCTGAAATGCACATCCGCATGCGCCGGGTGCAGCGATTCGCTGGCACTGCGGTACGTGCTCAAGGCAGCCGGCCCCGACACCGTCATGGTAGTGCCCGCCTGCTGCACGAGTGTTATCCAGGGCATCTACCCGAACACCGCGTTCAATGTGCCGGTCTACAACATCGCCTTTGGCGCTGCTGCTGCCTGCGCATCGGGCATGAGCAATGCGTTCCGTGCCGTGGGAAAGAAGACGAATGTTATCGTGTACGCCGGCGACGGCGGCACGCTCGATATCGGCATCCAGGCGATGTCGGGCGCATTCGAGCGGGGCACCGATTTCCTCTATATCTGCTACGATAACGAGGCCTACGGGAACACCGGCATGCAGCGCTCCGGGGGCACGCCGATGGGCGCAAAGACCACCACCACGCCCACCGGCAAGACCGATGCCAAGAAGGACATCGATGCGATCGTTGCCGCCCACGACCCGCCCTACATGGCAACCGCGTGCGCAGCCTACCCGCAGGATATCTTCAAGAAAGTGCAGAAAGCCCTCACTTTCCGCGGCCCCACCTTCATTCATATTCTTGCACCGTGCCCGCCCGGCTGGCGCTACCCCACCGAAAAGACCGTTGAGATGGGAAAACTCGCGGTCAAGAGCGGCATGTGGGTGCTCTACGAGCGCGAGTACGGGAAGGTCACGATTGGCCCGCAGTCGAAGGTTGCGATGAAGAAACCTATCCCGCTCGAAGATTACCTCTCCCCGCAGGGACGGTTCAAGGGCATTGATGCGAAGGTTGTCGAGATTCTCAAACAGCGGATCGCAAAGAACTTCAAACGGCTGGCAGCCGAAGAGGAGGCATCAGCATGAAGAAGATCGCCACCGGCAACAAGGCCGTTGCTGAAGCGGTAAAACAGGCAAACCCCACGGTTGTCGCTGCGTACCCCATCACCCCGCAAACCGAGATCGTGGAGCAGATCGCAGAGTTCGTGACCAGCGGCCAGATGCCGGCCAAATATATCGCCGTCGAGAGCGAGCACTCCGCGATGGCAGCCTGTATCGGTGCCAGTATCACCGGCATTCGCACGTTCACGGCCACCAGTTCGCACGGTCTCCTCTACATGCACGAGATGACCAACTGGGCTGCAGGAGCCCGCCTCCCGATCGTGATGGCAAACGTGAACCGTTCGCTCGGGCCCGGCTGGAATATCTGGGCGGAGCACACCGATGCCCTGCAGGAACGCGATACCGGCTGGTTACAGGTCTATGTGAGCACCGTGCAGGAAGCCTACGATGCCACCCTCATGGCGTTCCGGATCGCTGAGCACAACGATGTGCTGCTGCCCGTGATGGTGAACCTTGACGGGTTTTTACTCTCCCACATCATGCAGCCGGTTGATACCGTTGAATTGGGGGATTTCATTCCCCCGATACACCTCCCGTATGCTATTGATCCCAAACACCCGGCAGGGTATGGCACGCTGACCGGCCCTGACCAGCAGTTCAGGTTCCGGTGGGATATCGAGCGCTCGATGCGGGACTCGGTCAAGGTCATTGAAGAGACCGAGAAAGAGTTCGCGAAGCGCTTCGGCAGGAAGTACGGCTTTACCGAAGATTACCGGTGCGAGGACGCCGATGTGATCGTTATTGCGATGGGGACGCTCGGCAAGGAAGCGGAAGTCGCTGTTGACATCCTCAGGAATGAGGGGATCAAGGCCGGCTCGATGCGTATCCGCTGGCTGCGTCCGTTCCCGAAACTCGACCTGAAAGGAAAGGAAGTCGTGGTCATCGATCGCGATTACTCGTTCGGGTTCGGCGGCATCCTGGCAGGCGAGATCCGGTCCAAGACCGGCATCAGCCTCTACAGCGTGATCGCGGGTATCGGCGGGCAGGAAGTGACCTACGATGATGTCGCGGGCTTTGTCCGGACCCGTCGTATAGGCGAAGAGTTCTGGTTCGGGGTGAACGACCATGTTTGAGATCCGCATCCACTCCCGGGGCGGGCAGGGCGGCGTGACTGCGGCCCGGCTCCTTGCGATGGCCGCACTCCATGACGGCAAGTACGCGACCGCGTGCCCGTTCTACGGTGCCGAGCGCCGGGGCGCACCGATCGTCTCGTTCGTCCGCATCGATGACAAGCCCATCAAAGTCTACAGCCAGATCCGGCAACCGGACATGGTGGTTGTGCTCGACGAGAGTGTGATGGACGTAGTCGATGTCCTGCACGGGCTCAAGAAGGGCGGCCGCGTCTTCCTCAACAGCGCAAACAAAAAAGCGTTTGAAGGTTTTGAGAGCCGCAACGTGGACCTGACCGGCATTGCACTGCGCGAGAACCTCGTGGTAGCCGGAAGCCCGATCTTAAACACACCGGTGCTCGGGGCTCTCGCCAAGATGGGGATCGTCACCGCAGACTCCGCAAAAACAGCGATCCGCGAGATGTTTTCCGATGAACGCAATGTCAAAGTGGCTGAAGCGGCCTATAAGGAGATGAGCGCATGAGTACTTCACGCGAGCGACTTGCCATGAGCCACCCGAAGGAGGGGGCTGCCGGGCAGACCGGGACCTGGCGGGTATTCAAGCCGGTCGTGGACCGGGAGAAATGCAATGCCTGCGGGCTGTGCGCCATGTACTGCCCGGACGGTGTCATTGATGAGGAGCTGAATATCGATCTCCGGTTCTGTAAAGGTTGCGGCATCTGCGCCAATGAATGCCCGAAAAAGGCGATCGAGATGGTCCGGGAAGAGAAGTAATTCCCATAATCCATTTCACTATTTTTATACACCAATCAAAATCTTTTTTTATTACAGCGTTAAAATTGGGTTAGAGTGAGCGCTCGTGAACAGGAAACATTTTGGGGACCAGCGGGATCTTTTTAAATTCGATCTTGTGCGTCATATCATGAAATCCATGCCCGGCCTTACCAGTTTCTCCTTCATACCTATGTTGACTGAGAACAACGGGAAGACAGAGCTGGATGCCGGGACGAAAAAGGATCTGGGAAAGGCAGTAAAATCCGGAAAAGCGGGGAGCCAGAACACCAATCTTCTCCAGCAGGTAGCACGGCTCCAGGAGATCGAGAATGATCTCGATTATGTCCAGTATCTCCATTACTATTTCAAAAACGAGAATATCATCATGGATATCCTGCACCCGCATGCCTTCACCCACAAGGAACGGGAACACTATTTCGAGAGCATTTTTGGAAAATTCCCGAAAAAGTCACTGGTGTTTCTCGACCCTGATATCGGGCTTGAGGAGAGCAAGCCGGACCAGCGCCATCTTCTCTTTTCCGAGCTGAAGATGATCTATGACCATCTCGATAAGGACTCGGTCCTGCTGATCTACCAGCATTTTCCCCGGAAAGTCCATGAAGACTATCTCCGGCAGCGGTGCTCCCAGCTGTCAGAACTTACCGGTTCATCGCCCTTGACTATTACCGATAACGAGATTATCTTCTTCCTGTGCACAAAAAGCCCGGTGACCCAGGAAAAACTCGAACAGGTCCTGGAAAAATACGCAAACAGTTACCCGGCACTCAGTTCCCGCACGTGCGAATGAACGGCCACTGATACCGGGTTTTTTTCTTTTTTAAAAATGAGGGACAGCCACGGTGAAAGATCCACCGGTTCCGGCTTACCCGACGTTCAGTTCATCCTTTGCCATGTATTCGATATCAGATTTGTAGAAATGGGTGAACCCGCAGTTCTGGCACCGGACGGTAAAATGCCTGCATCCGATCGTTAGATCATGCGGGCCGGTAACATGACAGTGCCGGCACTCGGCAGTTTCTACAAGTTCCCAGAGATCATAGCACCCGATCTTCGTGTACGCTCCGGTCTTTGCAACCTGTTCGACCCGCGGGACATAGACACGGGTCGCCCCGCAGTTTGCGCACGCTACCTGGGCCTGGTAGGGAACTGCCTTGATGATCTGGTCTGCCACCTGTTTGCAGTGATAGCAGTCCGTGCGATATTTTGTGAAAATGAACCGGTCGCTCATGAATGATATTGGAAGCGTTCGGGTTCATTAATCTGTTGACCACCGGATTTTTCCGGGAAATCGGTGAGGTGAATACCGGGTTACCGGGGGCGAGCGGGACAATTACGAGCGTAAAGAACAAACTTGCAGCAATTCTTGGAGCTGCTGCAAAACCGGTTCCAGTTTTTTGAGTAAATTTAATTACAAGGGCGTAACAATGTAATTTCCATGAAGAAGCTCATTGGATTGTTCATCCTGGTGATCGTCATTGCGATGATCAGCGGGTGTACCCAGCCGGCAGCACCTGCCGTAACCACCCCGGAACCTACCGCAGTTCCCACCGTGCCGCCAACGGTGGCAACACCGGCACCCACCATGATGCAAACACCGGAACAGACGATGGTACCTACAATGACAGCTACGGAGTCCAAGCCGAAGATCACCCTGGTGCCCCAGACAAAAAACACGATCATCTACATGCGGAACAACACGTTCGTTCCGAAGGAACTCACGGTCCTGCCGGGAACCGGCATCACCTGGGTGAATGAGGATGTCACCGTCCACGCAGTCAAATCAACCGGCATTCATGCAGGTATGTTCAACTCTGGCGACATTATTCCCGGAGCTACGTGGGGGAACACCTTTGGTGCCAGTGAAGGCGTGTTCGAATTCACGTGCATCTATCATCCGGAGATGAAAGGGGCGATTGTTGTCAAGCAGGGGGCATCGGTTGTTGGTGCTCCAACCATGGAGACACCATCACCCTGATCAGATTCCCTCTCCTTTTTTGTATCACCCTTACCCGTGACAGGTGCTATCGCCAGACAGAGGGCATTTTTTTGTGCTACGGCTAAACCGGTCCCAAATCATTTAGTAAATTTAATTATAAGGCAAAAACAATGTAATTTCTATGAAAAAACTTATAGGATTATTCATCCTGGTCATCGTCATTGCGATGATCAGCGGATGTACCCAACCGGCAAAGACGGCGAATGTAACAATGGTGGAAACGACCGTGGTTCCAACAGTTCCCCCCACCGAAGCAACACCGGCACCAACCACGGAACCCGCACCGGTTGCCACCATCACCCAGAATGTTACCACAATGGCACCAACCGTGGCAACCGTAGTTAAAACACCCGCACCGGTGATGACACCATCCACGAAAATCACTACAATCTATATCCGGAACAATACTTTTGTCCCCAGGGAACTCACCGTCCTGCCGGGAACGGGTCTCATCTGGGTGAATGATGATGCAACCGTCCATGCTATCAAGACAACGGGAAGCCACCAGGGCATGTTCAATTCAGGGGATTTTATGAAGGGTTCCCAGTGGGACTATACCTTCGGGGCGAATGAGGGGACGTTTGAAATTATGGATACCTATTCGAACGCCACCTGCGTGATCATCGTCAAGAAAGGCGAGTCACTTGTCGGTAATCCTGCTGTAATACCAACAACAGCTTAAAACCAAATCCTTCTTTTTTAATTAACAACTTTTACCCGGGATTTTCCGGCCCTGTCAGAATATGAGCCGGACAGATCTGAGCCTGAGTAGTCGGGTAAAGATGCACAATCCCGACCGGATAAAAATGGATAGTCCCGGCTGCGGAGAAGTACTGGATAAAAGAATAAAAAATATTTAATAAAATGGGGTTTAGAAGTCGCCCATGCCCGGAGGCATGCCGCCCATTCCACCCATGCCACCCGGGGGCATACCGCCTTCGGGTGCATGGCTCTTTGAGGATGCAATGACATCGTCAATGCGCAGGATCATGATGGCTGCTTCTGCTGCTGAGGAGATCGCCTGGGTCTTGACCCGGAGGGGCTCGACAACACCGGCTGCCTTCATATCGACGACCTTTCCCTCAAAGACATTGAGACCAAAGGTCTTCTTGCCCTTCTTTTCGTGGGCTGCACGGATCTCAACAAGCATGTCGATGGGGTCAAGTCCTGCATTCTCTGCAAGGGTCCTCGGGATGACCTCGAGTGCGTCTGCAAATGCATTGATGGCGAGCTGGGCCCGACCGCCAACGGTTGCTGCGTACTCGCGGAGACGGAGCGAGAGCTCGGTCTCGGGTGCGCCGCCACCGGCGACAACCTTCTTGTCCTCGACAACAACACCGACAACGCGGAGTGCATCGTGGATAGCGCGTTCGAGTTCATCGACTACGTGCTCGGTTCCACCCTTGATGATGATGGAGACTGCCTTGGGGTTCTTGCACTGCTCGACAAAGGTCATGTCTTCTCCGCTGACTTTGCGCTCCTCAACGAGTCCGGCCTTGCCGAGCTCTTCTTTGGAGATTGCATCGATCGAGGAGACAAGGCTTGCACCGGTTGCACGGGCAAGCTTTTCCATGTCGCTCTTCTTGACACGGCGGGTTGCAAAGAGTCCTGCCTTTGCAAGGTAGTGCTGTGCAATGTCGTCAATACCCTTCTGGCAGAAGAGGACGTTTGCACCGCTCTTGACGATCTTGTCAACGATATCCTTGACCATGCGCTCTTCCTCATCGAGGAATGCCTGAAGCTGGTCGGGAGAGGTGATATTGATCTCGGCATCGACTTCGGTCTTCTTGAACTCGACTGCTGCGTTTAAGAGAAGGATCTTTGCATTGGTGACCTTCTTGGGCATCGAGGGGTGGACGCGTTCCTTGTCGATGAGTACGCCTTCTACAATCTCGGAGTCCTCGATCGAGCCACCGGTCTTCTTCTCGACCTTGATGTTCTCGATATCAACAGAGCCGTCTGCATCGGTGACCATGGTCACTGCCTTGACAACGAGGTCACAGAGCTTGTCCTTGCTGGCCTCTGCGCCCTTGCCGGTCATCGCGGTACCTGCAATGTTCTTTAAAAGCACCTTGTCGGTGATTTTTATATCGAAGGCGATCTCTTTTAAGAGCTGCTGGGCCTTCTCAGCTGCCTGACGGTAGCCTGCGGCAATAATCGTCGGGTGGACGTCCATCTCAAGGAGGTCTTCTGCCTTCTTTAAGAGTTCCCCGGCAATGATGACTGCGGTGGTTGTGCCGTCGCCGACTTCATCGTCCTGGGTCTTTGCGACCTCGACCATCATCTTTGCGGCCGGGTGCTCGATGTCCATTTCCTTAAGGATCGTGACACCATCATTGGTGATCACTACGTCGCCAATGGTGTCGACGAGCATCTTGTCCATACCTTTTGGACCGAGTGTGGTCCTGACTGCACTTGCCACTGCCTTTGCGGCGGTGATGTTCATACCCTGAGCGTCGCGGCCGCGGGTACGGGTGCTGCCTTCTTTGAGAATAAGAATCTGCTGTCCTCCAAGTTGTTGTGACATAAATTTCACCACTTTTGCACTAGATTTAGCACTAAAATTGGTTTGTGGTTCTATATATAATTTCTGTAAAAAAATTCAGTCGCCCAGAAGGTCGAGGAGTTCAAAACCATCCTCGATCCGTTGGAGGCGCTTCTCGCCAATTACCAGCGTCTTTCCGATCTTCTTTTCCTTGTTGTAATCGGTGATGATGCACATCGCGTGCTTCTTTGCAATCTGCGAGAGGTTGCCGATGAGGGCTGCCCGTTTTACCACTTTCTGGGCCGGGCCATAGCCCGTGAGGATCGTCTGCTTGTCAAACGTGAGGAGGGCCTGGAACGGGGCGCCGTGGAGCGTATGGAGCCGGACGCCTATCTGTTGCAGGAATTCCATCGGGCTCTGCAGGTGGGATCCCTGCTGCTCTTTTTCAGGATCCATCACCTTTGGCGGTTCGTGCTGGATGAGGTCGATCGACTCGACAACGCCGGTGTTGAAGAATTCCTCGATCCGTATGGCAACATCCAGTGTGGTGCCCATCCCGCCCTCGTACTTGCTGATAGTACGCCGCGAGACACCGAGCACGTTGCCGAGATCGCCAAGCGACATGTTGCGATGCTCCCGGAGTTCCCGGAGCGCTTCGCCATTGATGTTGACATACAACCCGCCGGGAGATGCGTACACGAGCGGGGGGATCTTCTCGACAAAGTAATCGTAGAGCGTCGAAGGGCTGATCGCATAGATCCCGTACCGGACGTATACAGCCCCGCGTTCCAGCTCCGCATCGCGTGCGCGCTCTCCGACAATCAGCGGTATGCCTCCCAGCAGGCGCGATATGAGCTCGATATCGAACGCCACCTCTTCACTCACGGAATCAATGTGGGAAACCACCTTGATGACGAGCAACGTCCCGTCGTTCCGGGCAATGAGATCGAAACTCCTTGGGCGGAGGGTGAACTTCTCGGAGACATCGAAGCCTGCCGTGATCATTACGCTGGTAACCAGCTGAAGCTGGCGGTCCTGGGACATGCAGTTACAAATGGATGGAGCGTGCCCATATATTAATATAGACATGCTGATCGGGATTGATGACACGGACTCCCCGCAGGGAATGTGCACTACCTACCTCGGGGCAGTGTTTGTCCGCCGGCTGATCCACGAACACATGCAGGTGCGGCAAGCCCGGCTGGTCCGGCTCAACCCAAACGTGACCTGGAAGACCCGGGGGAATGCAGCAGTCATGTTCGATGTGGAGGGGGATCCCGCCCGGGCTTTCGATATTGCATGCACTCTCGTCGAAGAACTGGCCGATTTTTCCTGCGAGAACACAAATCCCGGCGTCGTGGTCGTGAACCGGCAGCTGGATCCGGCGTTTTACCGGAAAGCGGTCACTGACTTCTGCACAACTGAAGAAGCAGTTGCCATCCTTGAAAAAGCCGGCGCACAGTATAAAGGCTGGAAGAACCGGCGCGGGCTTATTGGGGCAACGGCAGCCGTGGCAAGCGAGCTTGCGGATACGACTTCCGAGATCCTGGTGTATCGCGAGCCGGCACGGTTCGGCACGCCACGTGAGGTGAGCCGCGAGAGCCTGTTTGCAGCCGAGGCGGCAACATTTCCCCATACGTGGGATACCGTGGATATCGCCAACGATGTTGTGGTCTGCGTTCCGCACACCCCCGACCCGGTCCTCTTTGGGATCCGGGGCGAGAGCCCGCGGTGGGTGATGGCAGCCCGGCAGCAGATACAGTCCGAGAAACCCGGGATCGAGCAGATCTGGGTGACGAACCAGGGAACCGATGCCCACCTGCTGCCCGGAAGGACTGGCTGTCTTGGCGAACTGCTCTCTTATATTGTACCCGGGGAAGTGACCAGTGCCCCGAAAACAAAAGAGGGGGGACACGTCTCGTTCATCATGAAAGACGGGGACTTCCCCGTACGGTGCATGGCCTATGAACCGACCAAGAACTTCCGGCAGATCATCCGGCAACTGGTGCCGGGCGACGAAGTGATCGCCGTTGGCAGTTTCAAGAAGGGGAGCATCAACTTAGAGAAGATCAAGGTAGTCTCACTCGCCCAGCCTAAGGTCACCCGCCCGCCGCTCTGCACTACATGCAACAAGAGGATGACCAGCGATGGAAAGGGAAAAGGCTGGAAATGCAAGCGGTGCGATGCCCGGGCTGCTGATCCGGAAGTGCTGGAGATTTCCCGCACGCTGGAGACGGGATGGTACGAAGTCCCGCCAACCGCCCGGCGTCACCTGGCAAAACCCTTGTGCCGGGGCGAACCGGGTTCTGACGGCACATGAGTGATCGTGGATCGGACAATAACTGATTCCGGTCGCAGAAACATGAGTGTCCGCTCAGTGGCGACATGTATTTCCCTGTTCGGTGAAAAAAAGATGGACAACCGGAGGACCTAGATGGAGATCGATATTCGCACGCTTGCAATCGTACTGGTCATCATCAGTCTCCTGCAGTCAATTGCATTCCTGTTCCAGTATCTGACGAACAAAACCTACCGGGGGATCAGCTGGTGGGTGCAGGGCAGCAGCTGTGCGGCAGCCGGATACCTGTTACTGCTCCTGCGGGATGCAATTCCCAATGCGCTGATCACCATTATCCTCGCAAATACCCTGCTCGTTACAGGATTATTGTGTATCTATATCGGGATTACGAGGTTTCTCGATCAAAGAGAGAATCGCCGGGTTATCGGTGCGATCGTTGCACTATTCCTGGCAGCGTTTCTTTATTTTACCTATGCCAGCAATGACATCACTGAGAGGACTGCAATCATATCGGTTGCAATCGCAATCATCTCCTTATGGACCGGACTGAGCCTGCTCGGTGAAAAGCCCCGTTCGATCACGACGTCTGCCCATGCAGTTGCTGTGGTTTTTCTTGCCTATGGCAGTTTTTTTGTTTTTCGTGCGGTGGCAGCTCTCACTATTGCCCCGGTCAATACCGTGTTCACCCCCACACTCGTACAGACCGCGACATTCCTGGCCTCGCTCATCCAGGGAATTCTCATGACCGTTGGCCTGATCATCATGGTCAACCAGCGGCTGAATGCGGAGATGAGCGAAGCAAAAGAAGAGTTCGAACTCATCTTCAACACCAGTCCTGATGCAGCTCTCATCACCCGCCTTGATGATGGTACTATCGTAAATATCAATGAAGGGTTCACCGCCATAACCGGGTTCACACGGGACGAATCCGTAGGAAAAACCATTGTTGATCTCAATGTCTGGAAAAATTCTGCAGACCGCCAGAACATGATTAACGAACTCCAGGAGAAAGGATTTTGCGAAAATTTCGAAGTCACATTCCTGCGAAAAGACGTGAGCGGATTTTCCGGCCTGGTGTCGGCAAAAACCATTGTCCTGCAGGGCATTGTGCATATCATCAGCGTAACCCGCGATATTTCGGAGCGCAAACAGGCGGAAGATGCACTTCACCTGGCAAATAAAAAACTCACGATGCTCAACAGCATCACCCGGCATGATATCCTCAACCAGCTCATGGGATTGCGGACATTTCTTGAACTCTCAAAAGAAGAGGTGACAGACGCCGTAGCCCTGGAATATATCCGGAAGGAAGAAGAGGTCGCCGAAGCCATCCAGTGGCAGATCGAGTTTACCCGCGACTACCAGGACATCGGGGCACAGGCACCGAAATGGCAGATCCTTGCCGATATCATCGACTCGGCAACACAGCAGCTGAAACCCCTGGAAGTGAAGATCGCAGTCAAGGTGAACCGGGTGGAAATCTTTGCCGATCCACTTGTCGGGAAGGTCTTTTACAACCTGATGGAAAATTCCCTTCGTCATGGCAATCATGTAACCAGCATGGATTTTTCCGTGCAGGAGACTGGGGATAGTCTTACTGTAATATATTGTGATGATGGTGCAGGAATTGCCGCAGAGGACAAGAAACGAATCTTTTTGAAAGGATTTGGCAAACATACCGGGCTGGGCCTGTTCCTGTCAAAGGAGATCCTTTCTATGACCGGCATTACCATCCTTGAAAATGGCGAGCCGGGCAAAGGCGTGCGGTTCGAGATTATTGTGCCGAAGGGGATGTGGCGTGCGGCGGACACCGGGATGAACGCGAACAGGCCGTAAAAACCAAAAGAGCAGGCAACCGCTCTCTGACAGGATCTGTGCATCTGTCCGCGCCCGCTTCTGGAGTTTTCCTATATTTCCGGGCATTTGTTCGGTAGATTTTTTTGGATATCTTTTAGTATAAAGGCAATCTTCTCTTGATCATCCACCTGCCATGGTCAAACCAATGATCTCAGTACTCTACGTTGATGACGAACCGGCCCTTCTTGATGTCGGGAAGCTGTTCCTTGAAAGAACCGGGGATTTTTCCGTCACCACCATAGATTCGGCGCCGGCTGCCCTTGCGCTCCTCGTGACAGAACAGTTCGATGCCATCATTGCCGATTATATGATGCCGGACATGGATGGCCTGGAATTTTTAAAACAGGTCCGCCTTTTCCATGGACAGATCCCGTTTATCCTTTTTACCGGAAGGGGTCGCGAGGAAGTGGTGATCCTCGCCCTCAACAGCGGGGCGGATTATTACCTCCAGAAAGGCGGCAACCCCCAGGCTCAGTTTGCCGAGCTCTCGCATAAAATCCGGACCGCCGTTGAGCGCCGCAGTACGGAAAAAGCATTCAGGGAGAAACAGCAGCAGATACAACAACGCGAACAGGACTACCGGAGCATTCTTGAAAATATCCAGGATGCCTATTACCGCAGCGATGCAGAGGGCAACCTCATATTCGCAAGCCCGTCCCTTGCATCACTGCTGGGTTATGCATCCGTTACGGAACTGCACGGGAAAAATATCGCACAGACTCTGTATTACAATCCTGAAGAGCGGGAAACAGTCCTGGCCGATATCAGGAAGAACGGGGCGGTCACGAACTATGAGATCACCCTGAAAAAACAGGACGGGACACCGGTCATCATCTCCACCAGCAGCCATGAGTATTACAATGCTGACGGGAATTATCTCGGGGTTGAGGGTATATTCCGGGATATCACCGAACGAAAACAGGCGGAAGAATCCTTAAAAAGATCGGAGAACCTGTACCGGACGATTTTTAACAATACCGGGACTGCCACTATCATCATCGCACCTGATACCACTATCCTGCTCGCCAACGATGGCTGGGTAAAACTGACCGGGGTTCCCCGGGCAGAGCAGGAGAACAAGAAGAGCTGGACGGTTTTTATCGATCCCGGTGATGCGGAGTGGATGACGGAATACCATTACGCCCGACGGAACGATCCAACCCTCATCCCAAAAGTCTATGAATGCAGGCTGATCGATGCAAAAAAAACCGTCCACCACTGTTTTGTGTATGTCGACCTGATCCCGGGTTCCAAAAACAGCGTAGCATCCCTTGTGGATATTACTGCACGGGTACGTGCTGAGGAACTCTACCAGACGGTCTTTGAAAATACGGGAACTGCGATGGTCATCATTGAAGAGGATACAACCGTATCGCGTATCAATGAGGAGATGGAAAAAACCTGGGGATATTCACGGGAAGAGATTGAGGGGCGGATGACGTGGCCGCAGCTCATAGCAAAGGAAGACCGGGAAAAGATGCTGGAATATCACCACCTCAGGAGAACAAATCCTGAGTCAGCGCCGAAGAATTACGAATTCCGGTTTATCCATAAAAGCGGGGAGTTACGATACGCTTCTCTTGCGGTAGCCATGATTCCCGGTACGAAAAAGAGTGTTATCTCCATCCGTGATATCACGGAGATCAAGAGTACCGAAAAGGCGCTGTGGGACAGCGAGGTAATCTACCAGCAACTTGAAGCGCAGCTGCCGGATTTTGTTATCATTCATGAAGGCGAGACCATTGTATTTGTCAACGATGAAGGAGCGCGCCTTATGGGAAAAACACCGGAACAGATTATCGGGACTTCGGTCCTCTCCTATGCTGCTCCGGCCTATCACGAATTGATCAAAAAGAACACCATGCTCCGGTACAAGGGAATTGCGGTTGACCCCTACGAGATCGAGATCATCGCCCCCTCGGGAGAGCACCGCTGGGTTGTAGTCAGGGCAACCCGGATCCCGAACCGGGAAAGCCCGTCAACGCTGACAGTACTTACCGATATCACCGAACGCAGGCGGGCGGAAGAGGCGCTGCGGGATAGCGAAGCGAATTACCGCACCATCATCGAGAACATGCAGGATCTGTTCTACCGGACGGATCTGGATGGCAATATCACGATGGTGAGCCCGGCGGGGATCCGGATGTCAGGATATGCATCACCCGAGGAGGTAATAGGGCGTAATATCGCTGACGGCATCTACGCTGACCCGAAAGAGCGCGAACAATTCCTGGCCGTACTGAAGGAAAACGGGATCGTCAATGATTATCCGGTATCCCTCATAGCCGGCGATGGCACGGTTCGTTACGTGACTGCCAGCAGCCATTTCTATTATGATGCGGACGGGAAGGTACAGGGTATCGAAGGGATCCTGCACGATGTGACCAGGCGCAGGCTGGCCGAAAAGGCGCTGCTGCTGGCAAACCAGAAGCTCCACCTTCTGTCCGGCATCACCTGTCATGACATTAATAACAAACTGACGGTGCTCAAAGGGTACCTTGCGCTGCTGGAAGAGAAGCTGCCGGACACTGCGCTTAACGAATATTTCTTGAAGACAAAAACAGCGGCAGAGCAGATCTCTTCGATGATCCAGTTCATGAAGGAATACGAAGATATCGGCGTTTCTGAACCGGTCTGGCATGATGTCCGGACCCTCGCCCATACTGCGGCACAGGAAATCCCTCCCGGGCAAATTACATTGAAAAACGATCTTCCTGCGGAAATGGAAGTGTTTGCCGACCCGCTGATTGCCAAGGTCTTTTTCAACCTGATGGAAAATGGGGTGCGCTACGGGGGGAAAAATACAACAATCCGGTTCTCGGTTGAAAACCGTAATGGCGATAAAATAATTGTGTGCGAAGATGATGGTGCGGGTGTGGCTGCTTCTGACAAGGAAAAGATCTTTGAACGGGGCTTTGGAAAGAACACCGGTCTCGGCCTGGCCCTGTCCCGGGAGATCCTCCACATCACCGGCATTACCATTGTTGAGAATGGTGAGCCGGGCAAAGGGGCACGGTTCGAGATGACGGTACCGAAAGGGATGTGGCGTACGAATAGTGTGGCAGGTAAGTGAGTCGAGTAAACCAGAAGAAAACAAACTTGCTGAATCTGAATTCAAAAGCGTCCATTTGCGATCGAAGGGTCGCCCGCTTCGCGATGGCAGAGCTTTCAAACGACAAAGCGTATTTACCATCCATTCATTCTTTTTTAGAACAGTCGAACCGGAATATAATCCGGAAATCCGGTGATTAAAAACATGCGGGGCAGGAAACCAACAACGGTTACTGAAGAAGCAGAATGCTGTGCGGGAAAGATGGGATTTTGCTGGCTGAGCAATACGATAGCAGATCTTCCATTCGACGGGTTCATTTTCCGGCCGGCCGTGATTGCCGCGATCAAATTGAAAAAAATCCGGTACGCACTAGATGACGATATCATTATTGAAAATAAATTCCCGGATGAAGTAACCGGGCTGCGAACCCTGCCCCTTCCTCCCTGGGTGCTCCGCGAGCTCTGGGTCCGGACGCAGAACGAACGGGCCTGGCGCCGGTTCTACATCCTGCCGGCAACAACCGCGGAGATCGAATTCAACACCGCGGAGAATTACCGGAACACTCACTATGATGAGGAGAAGTGGAAGAAGGCACCCTTCCGGATCGATATCCCCCTGACCTCCAAAAAGAGGGATGAAGTCGGATAAGCCCGTATAATGCCCGGTTTGCCAATCGGACGAAGGCACTTTTTTGACCAGTAAAAATGGTGTCCACGCCCCAATAAAATATTGATTTAAATGGGTATTTTTCCTATTGGACTGATTAAAGGGGATTTTGACCCTGCAATTTAGCGGGCTTACAACAGCCCCTTTTTTCGTGGGTAGGGTAGCACGGTCAAAGAGAAAAGAACCCCCTTTTTGGGGGTCATGCCGGAAACGGGCCGTACGAGCGACACCTGTTGCCAGGATCCCGTCCCCACTTCATGAGAGACCACAACCGTATCTCAAATAAGCCCGTATAATGCCCGGTTTGCCAATCGGACAAAGGCACTTTTTTGACCAGTAAAAATGGTGTCCACGCTCCGAATAAATATTGATTTAAACGCGTATTTTCCCTATTGGACTTATTTTAAGGGATTTCAACCCTGCAATTTAGCGGGCTTACAGCAGCCCCTTTTTTGGGGGTATATTTCAGTCCGTGGCAGGAGGTTTTGTGCCCAGCAAATGGCCGCTATGGGCGTCATATATTAATAACAGGTTAAAAATGCAAGCCGGGATCAGTGGATCGCATCTTCGCTGCAGCGGCAGCCTCATCAGTTGCCAGCCTTTAGAGAGGTAAAAATATTTTTTTTAAAAAGGATTCAGAGAATGATTGTCTCTTCAAGATCCTTGAAGTGTGTATCGCCAGTCAGCACCTTCAGGTTATGGATCCGGGCGGTTGCCAGGATCATGCAGTCCACTGCACCCATACCATTGCCAATCTTCTTTTGTCCGGCCTTGATCGTGCCAGCCGCGATCGCGATCTGCCTGTCGACCGGAATTACTTCGGCATGCGAGAGGATCGTTGCAATGAAAGAACCGGTTTTTTCTTCACCATAGAGATCGCTGAAGCGGTACTGGAGCTCGTACAGGGTCAGCACGGAGACTGCTAGCGGGGAATTCTGCTCAATGCATTCCAGTGCCTGCCGTCCCCAGGGACTGTTCCGGAAGATCTCGATCCAAGCATAGGTATCGATGAGGATGCCGGTCACTCCTTATCCTCCTCCGCAACCTCACGGTCGTGGTCGCGGTAGATCGCTTCCATATCCAGATCGGGAAAAATACCAAGCAGCGAACTGAGCGGTTTGACGGGGATGAGCTCGATGTGCCCTTTGGTTTCCCGGACCTCGAACCGGTTGGCATTGTAATGGTCCCGGATTTTTTTGGGAAGCACCATCCTGCCCGTTGCATCTACCGTGATGACCGGGCCGGTGTCCTGCAGGTACTCAGCCAGCGGTTCGTGCACGCCAGTGGACTTCTTTGTTTTTCCTGAACGCGAACTTTTCTGTTTCACATCAACACCTCTCCCGCGTATGAGATAATGGGGGGGTTTGGTAAAATAAAATTTTTGGTAAAAAAATAAAAAATGGTAAAAAAAATTATGGGAAATTTATATTCTGGAAAAGAACATTGTTTGTCATTTCCCCACGCTCTCCTCCACCACCGCAATCTCATCGGCTGTCAATCCATACAACCCGTACACCAATGAATCGATCTGCCGGTCGGTCGACCCGATCTCCTGCGCAATGAGCCGCCGCTCCTGATCGGTCTTTGCGTGGCCCAGATGCTCGTGCAGTTCCAGCATCCCGGTAACGAGCGTGACCATACGATCGTGCCGGGCCTTGTCATCCGGGTGATCAAAATCCGGCGTATAGATCGGCAGTGCCGCGATCCGCTCCCACACTTTCAGCTGGTTTTTTTCCGGCATTTCATCTGCGATAACTCTGAGAACGAATGTGCCCAGCCGGCTGTTGAGCACCGCGAGCAGGAAGAGACTGGAGGAACTGATGAAACGGGTATGCCGGTCCGGCACCGCAGCGCCTGCATCGAACATAAAGGTCTGGAATTTTCCAGAACCCGGGAAAAATACCCGGGGCCGGTCATGGTCAAAGACACCCGACTCGCAGGCACACTCCCACCAGAAATCGCCCTGGTGCTTGCGCTCCTTTGCCCGCTCAGCAAAAGGCTTCAGGTGCCGGGTAATGGCCGGGAATTTTTTCCGGAGCCATCGCCAGCTGGCCTGGTCGCCCGCATGGGATTTCGTCCAGCCCTGCGGAATAAAAATAATGAAGCGGGATGATGGGGATGAACCGTACCGGACAATTTCTCCTGCGGACAGGAACGGCCGGATAAAAATTTTGCTTTTCGGGGATTCGGCGATCAGCTCTTTTCTCTGCCGGGCATCGATAACAAACGCCTCGTCCAGCCCGGAAATAATCCCGTGATGGACCCGGCCCATCACGACCTCCTCCAAAGGAGTGCCGGCGCTGCGGACTTTTCCTAAGAGATCCTGGACCCGGGTGTCGCGGAGCGTCCAGCCGCCGGCACCCAGCACAGTCTGATCGAGCGGGAACTTCCCCGCACGAACCTGTACCTCCAGCGGTTCTGCACTGTTCAGATCCAGCGGGGCGGCAAAAAACGCATGCGATGGCGGGCTGCGGGTGATCCGGAGCAGGCAGAGCGAGGGGTGCAGCTTATCGCCGGTTTCCGTGCCGACATCAGCGATCTCTTCGATCTGGTACTGGAGCAGGAACTTACGGACCGGTGCGCCGGATTTGGCTCGGAGCCAGCGGTTACCCGCAACGCAGCCAAACGTTCCGCCCGGGCAGAGGAGCGAAAGTCCTCGCTCGATAAAATAGGCGGAACGATCCGCCTGCTGATGGTATACGGAATAATGGCGCTGGAAATACCGGTGCACCCACTCGTGCGGCTGGAGCGGGCCATCAGGCAGGTTGCCGAGCACCGCGTCAAAACCTCCCGACCGCAGGATTTCGGGAAATGCACTGTGCCAGTCAAGAGGATTGATCCGGTGCCGCCCATGCGCCGGGGAGAATGCAATCGATTCATCCGACCCGGCATCTTCGGCAACAAGGGAATTCCCGCACAGGATATTCCGGTCAAGCGCCCGTAACACCGACCCTGCGAGACTCGAGAATTTTTCCGGCAGGCTCCGGGCCTGTTCATCCCTGCAGAGCTCGAAAAAGAGGAGCATCTTTGTGACTGCAACGGCATGCGGGTCGAGATCAACGCCATGAACAGAGGCAACAAGATGCTCCTGCCGCTCGGCAAACGTGTGACTGCCACTACCGGCATGAGCGAGAAGGTACTGGTATGCAGAAAGAAGTGTCCGCCCGGCACCACACGCCATGTCGAGGACCCGGACGGGAAGCAGGTCGTCCGGGTGCCGGTTCGCGTATACGCCGGCAAGAGACTGGTGAACCATGCACGCGATCAGTTCATCGGAAGGTGTGGGAGTTCCCTGTGACTGGAGCGCATCAGGCGCCGGGACAATGACTGCCTGGTCCGCAGCAGAGCGGCGGATGGCGCTGGAGAAATGCTGATCAAGTACTTCTGCAATCGTTTCATTGGAGAGGGATGAAAAATCGTAACGCCGTTCCGGCTCGCAGAGCTGCAGGAGAATTTTTTGTATCACGCGATCTTCGGGAACCACTGGCTTGGTGGCAACCAGCTGAAGCCAGGCAGTTACCGGAATCTCTTTCCACGGATCTGCGATGGGCAAAAAAAATTCTGAAATGGCACTGAGGGGATCGGAGGTCCCCTGGATCTGCCGGAGGGTCCCGGCTTCCAAAAGTCCGCGATCTTCTGCAATACGCAGGAAGAGGAGACGCCCGAGGATCTGGTTTGTCGCTGCTGCGATCGTATCGCTCGGCAGGCCATGATTATTCCGGGCAATACTGCGGGCGAGCTGTTCGCGCCAGGATGAGAGATCGTGCTGGAGGGCGGTCCGGGCACGGTCGATTAAAGGACGAACCGTATCTTTTTGGGCAGGGTCCGTGCTCGGCATGGTTGTAGTACTGTGCTTCCCGGAAAATAACGGTGTTGATGGATGAAAAGAGAGGGAAGGGATCAGAATCCGATCCCCACTTCTCCGCTGCTCTCGCCCGAGGGCTCTTTCTCGGCAACCCCGAGCATCAGCACGATGCCGATGATCTCTAAAACCATGCAGAACAGGAACGCTGCATCAAACGCACCGGCCAGCTCGGTTGAAGAGATTGCATGGGACGAAACCTGGGCTAGTTTTGGTCCGGCAGCGATCATAGCGACAAGCATGACAAGCGCAACCCCGAGCGATGAACCGAGATTGGTCATCATCTTGACAAGCCCGCTCGTGGACCCGCGGTCTTTTGCCGGGCACTCGCCCATCACTGCGCTGTTCAGCGGCGAGAATGCAATGCCGGTTCCCGCACCGAGTAAGAACAGGTAGATGCAGATGTGTCCCACGCTCGTGTGGGCGGAAATCGTAGAGAGGAGGAACAGGGCAACCGCACAGATCACAAAACCGGTGATGATCGGTTTTTTCGTGCCGATGACATCCGAGACCTTTCCCGCGAGCGGTGCAGTCAGGATCATCCCGACCGGTAACGCAAGCAGGATTGTCCCTGCATTATCCGCAGGAATGTTCTTGATGAGTTCCAGGTAGAATGGCATGATAACCATGACCCCGGCCATCGCCATCTGGATCAGCATCACGTTAATATTCTGGAGCGAGTACCCGCGGTTGGCAAAGAGGCTGGTATTGATTAATGGCTCTTTCCCCCGGCGTTCCTGTACGATGAAGAGTACCCAGAAGATCGCCGATACAATAAGAGCAACCATTCCGAGAGTAGGGAAGTTGCCCTCCACTGAGGTCAGGCCAACGATCAGCGAGCCCAGCGCAATAAAGATGAGCAGGACACCGGGAATATCGAGCTTTGCTGTCGGGGCTACCGGCGCCATCTTCGGGAGGATGTGGATACCGAGAATGATCGCGATGATTCCGACCGGCAGGTTCACAAAGAAAATGTACTGCCAGGAAAATGCGCTGGTGAGAAAACCCCCGACTACCGGGCCAAGAGCGGCCCCGAGCATGGTGAACATGGCAACAACGCCGAGTGCCTGTCCCCGCAGGGATGCCGACAGGTAGGAGGTGACCATGACTGCGCCCAGCGCCGAGATGACCGCACCACCCACGGCCTGGATCATCCGTGACAATATCAGCATGTCAATCGTGGAAGATAATCCACAGAGAGCCGAACCGGCGGTGAAGAGGGCAAAGCCGCCAAGGAAAATATTCCGGTACCCCTTCATATCCCCGAGGCGTGATGCGGCGAGCAGGAGACTGACGAGAATGATCAGGTACGCGTTGAGCACCCACGAAGCCAGCACCGTGGAGATATCAAGGGATTTTGCAATCGCGGGAAGAGCAATATTCACAATCGTTGCATCGAGACCGGCCATGAATGAACCGAGCGCGATCACGATGACGATCATCAGGTCCTTTGGGGACATTTTCGGGGGAGACGAACTTTCACTCATGCGAATCAGGATCCGATTAGAGGAAATTGGATGGTTTCCCCATAAGAATGCTTCTCAATAAAGTCCCCGTGGGAACAGGACCGGGGAATAACTGGATATTTTCAAAAAACCGGCAATGCTGCATACGGGAATCAGCCGCTCTGCGGATCGAAAACCCGCTGCCTTTGTTCCGGCTCACCAGCACGATCTCCGGAGGTCAGTTTCAATGAACTGGGTTGCGGTGAATGATTATTCACGACGCAGGGAGATATTCCGGGCATAGATCCGGACAACCTGCAGCCCGGTATCCAGCGAGATATCTTCTGCAAAGATCTCAGGGCCCAGGGAAATTTCCCGGTAGATCCGGGCTTCGGAACCGGTGCTGAGCAGCCCGGTGATCTCTGCCCTGTCCCCGGGAACGAAGAGGGCGGGGTCATCCGGCAGGTCCAGATCCTTGAGGATCGTTCTGGTTGCGGGATTGGCATACGTGATCGTACCGTTTGCGTCGAGCTCGATTATCGCATCCGGGTTCAGTTCCGGGAAACTTGCCAGCCACTGGATTCGCTCTTCTGCAATTTTGCCCTCGGTGATATCATGCGTTACGACCAGGGCCCCGCCGAGGCTCCCCTCGCTGCTCCGGAGGGGAAGGGCGGAGTTGAGGACCACCTTGTGGATGCCACCGGAACACTTGATCTCGATCTGCTCCTCGAGTGTTGTCTCGCCTTTTTCAACCGCTCGTGCCCCAGCCCAGTTACGGGCCTCTATCCGGGCCCCGTCTTCCAGCCGCCAGCACGTGCATTCCGGGAACTTATGGGGGATCCTGGAACAGTTCCTGCCCCAGATCCGCTCCGCTTCCGGGTTGATGGTAGTAACCACACCCTTAGCATCCAGGATCATGACTCCTACCGGAAGAATTTCAATAACGGTTTTTAAGAGCTGCTCGCTTTCGCGCCGGGCCCGTTCTGCCTGCTTGATATCCGTGATGTCGCTGATTGCCACCCGCATTGAAGGTTCGTTGCCGCTGCCGATGAGCCTGACACCTTCCAGCCGGGCATGAAACGGAGGCCGGTCACCCCGCCTGAGCATGAGGGTGGCTGTGTGTTTCTTTTCTGACTGCAGCAGAGTGATGAAATACTGGTCCCAGATCTCCATATCTTCAGGAACAATCCAGGTCCTGAACCGTGCATTGATCAGCCTGCTGCGGTCAATGCCGAGGAGCACCGCAGCAGACAGGTTCACCTGTGAGATCAGTGCCTTGTCAGTCAGGGTGAGATAGCCAAGAGGGGCGAAATCATACAGGTCGAGGTACTGGTCCCGGGACTCTTCGAGCTCGAGATGCGCTCTCCGGAGTTCTTCCGCCTGTGTTTCGAGCTCGATCTGGTGCACCTGGAGTTCGTGAATGAGTTCTTCTGCCGTCTGCCTGGTAAGGTCGGGAGAACGCTTCGTTGCGTGTGCGAGCTGTTCCTCAGCATAATCCCGCAAAGAACGTCCGTTGCCCGGGGTGCCCGTGTTCTTCGCTTCCGGTCTCTTCTTTCCCGCTGCCATTTTTTGTCCCCTTGTCAACCACTCCCGCCGGGTGTGCTGTTCTTCCCTGCACTTCCCGGTGGCGTAATGTCTTCAATTGCCAGCAGAATGAGATCTGCGGTCTCTGTTTTGCCGGAGATCCGGCGGGCGTTTAACAGCATTTTCCTCTGCCCGATAACCGGGAAATCAAACTCAATCCTGAAATTTTCAAAGCTCGTATCCTTTGGCAGCACATCCTCCAGCAGCTCGTGGAGCCGGGGGATGTCCCATTGCCGGTCACCCAGTGAGTAGAGCGGACGTCCCACGGTCTCTTTGGGGGTAACATGGAATTCCTCGTAGAACGCACGGCTCGCAGACACCACTTCAAACAAACCGTTCAGGATCACCAGCGGTTCCCGGATCGTGTTTACGATGTTCTGGGCATAGTCACGGGCAGCCTGTACTTCTGTTTCGACTGCTTTGATGGCGGTGATGTCGGAAAACGTCAGTACTACACCGTCAATCACGTTCTCCAGCGTACGGTAGGGCATGATGCGGACATGGAACCATTCGTTATTTGTTGTCAGCACCTGCTTCTCCCGGGGGATGAGCGAATCAAGTACCGCAGCTGCATCGGGGATCAGATCCTCATCCGGGATCAGGGACCGTATGTCAGCAAGCGGGCGTCCCGTATCCGATGCTGCAAGCCGGAAAACCCGCAGGGCATCATGGGTGAACCGTCTGATGGCGAGATGGTCATCCAGAAATATCGTCCCGATATTGACGTTCTCCAGCAGGTTCTTCATATCGTTCTGGATATCCGTGAGCTGCTCGATCTTTGCCTGCAGTTCTGCATTCACCGTCACGATCTCTTCATTGACTGACTGGAGTTCCTCTTTTGAGGTCTCAAGTTCTTCATTGGTGGACTGGAGCTCCTCATTGGTGGACTGGAGCTCTTCATTCGTTGATGTGAGTTCCTCATTTGCTGCCTGCATCTCCTCGATCATAGCCTGCAGATTCTCTTTGGTGTACGCAAGGTCCCGCTCCAGCTCCTCTACGCGTTTTATCTCCCCTTTTTTGGTACCACGTTTCGCCGGCCCGTGTTCCTCCGGGGGAGCCAGTCCGGCCTCCTGGAAACTGATGAGCAGCAGGTCCCGTCCTACATCATTGCCGGCAAGGGACCGAACGATAAGATCAACCCCGTGTGTGCCGCCATTCGTCCTGACCGGGATGGCCTTTGTGATTACCGGGATCTTCTTTGCCACGGCGTTCTGGATAGCAGAGCGTAAGTCCAGCTGCAGTCCCTCGCGTGCCATATCGATGACATTCGTGCTTACCTGGCCCTGGGCCGGTTGGAGGTATTTCCCGGTGTCACCATGCACGTAAACGATATTTCCTTCCTCATCGGTGATCACGGACGGGGGGGCAAAAGACTGGATGAGCACGCGCCGGGTGAGTTCGGCAAAGTTTGTCTTATCTCTCCTGACATCAGCCACTCCTGCTTCCATTTCGGGGGGTACACCGGTCCACGCGAACCGACGGGCAACAAGCGTCCTTCCGGACAATGCTGAGGGTTTGGCCGCATAGATCTTCCACTTTTTGTCGAGCGGGCCAAAGAGATCGGTGAAATTCCCGATGCCTTCGGACGGGCTCAGGAAGAGCACCCCTTCCGGTTTGAGCGCGTAATGGAACGCCGGGATCACCTGATTCTGGAGTTCGGCATCAAGGTAGATCAACAGGTTCCGGCAGCTGATCAGGTCCATCCGGGTAAATGGCGGGTCTTTGATCACGTTCTGGATCGCAAAGACGACCATCTCCCGGATCTCTTTTTTAATCCGGTAGCCGGTCTCCTCGGTTACAAAGAACCGCCGGAGCCGCTCGGGTGAGACATCGATGGCAATATTTGCCGGGTACAGGCCCGCCCGTGCGGTCACGATCGCCTCGTCATCGATATCCGTTGCATAGATCTGGAGCTTAAACTCCCGTTTGATCAGATCCATATACTCGCGGAAGATCATGGCGAGGGAATAGGCCTCTTCTCCGGAGGCGCACCCTGGTACCCAGATCCTTATGACTGAGTTCTCCTCTCTGTCCTTAAACAGCCGGGGCAGTACCTCGTTGTTCAGGGCTTCAAACGCCTCTTTGTCCCTGAAAAAACTGGTCACGTTGATGAGCAGTTCCTTAAACAGGGTGTGAACCTCTGCGGGATTTTCCTGGAGGTACCGGGCATATGCATCCTTATCCGTCAGATTATGCACAACCATCCGCCGGTCTATCCGGCGATTGATCGTGCTCTGCTTGTACTGGGAAAAGTCGTTGCCGGTTCTCGAACGCAGGAGCATCATGATACGCCGCATGGCACTTAGGGTCGCAGGAACCGGGGGAGCCGGGGGAACGCCGGTTTCAGCAATGGTCCTGACATAGCTGACCAGCTGCTCAGTAATCTTATCGACCGGCAGCACATAGGTGGCAAGGCCGCTCTGGACAGCACTTGAAGGCATGCCGTCATATTTTGCGGTGGACGGTTCCTGCACAAAGGAAACCCCGCCAGCGCCATGAATTGCCCGGAGCCCAAGGGTGCCATCCGACCCGCTCCCGGACAGGATCACGCAGATCGCCCGTTCACCCTGGTCTTCAGCAAGCGACCGGAAGAAGGTGTCTATGGGCAACCGCAGTCCCCGTGCCTGTTCCGGGACACTTAAGTTGATTGTGCCATGGAAGATTGCCATGTCCTTGTTGGGCGGAATGATGTAGACGTGGTTCGCCTCGATCTTTATCTGGTCCTCAGCCTCGTGGACCGGCATATTGGTATCCCGCTGGAGGATATCGGAGAGCATGCTCGCATGCCCCGGATCAAGGTGAGGCACGAGCACAAACGCCATGTTCCTGTCGGCAGGCATTGTTTTAAAGAAGAGTTCGAAGGCTTCAAGCCCCCCGGCAGAGGCACCAATGCCAATGATGGGAAAGTTTACTTCAGGTGCATTTTTCTTGTCAGGCTGCCGGGCCCTGGTGTTTTGTTTCGGGGAAACTGAATCTTTTCCCGCTCTTCTCTCCGGCAGAACAGGCGTCTGGGTTTTTTTCATAGTCCAACACCATTTGGATACGTTATGCGGGCATACACCAGTTCATCCATCCTGCGCAATTATTCCGGTACGCGGTAACGATAGTTGCTCCTGTGTGTTTGCCATCACCGGAGCGAGTTATGGTGAAATTTCACCTTCCATTCTGGATTTTTCATAAATTTTCGTAACGATCTTACGGGGACTGCTTATTAACGAGAATGTGGGGTATTGGGTCTTAATGATTATGGTGGGGAGGAGTGTCTTCCCCGTTTCAGGGTACGGGAGTGGGACCATTGTCTGTTTCCGGTGAACAGCAGGATACGGAAATATGAGAACCGGTATTTATAAATCGAAAGGGCGATGACGATCGTTTATGCAGGTATAACCCTGGTGCAGATGATCACGATCAAGGGACTCGTGAAGGTGCTGACAGCATGGGTGTACTTCAATCCCGGTTGGCTGAAACGCAATTGGTGTAAGGGGATATGGATACATGCAAAACGATAACGAACAGAAAAACAACGGTGCATCGGTAACGTTCCGGACAATTGCTCATTTCTACGACCCGGATGATCCAACACCCGAGAACAACCGGGAACTCTCGGACCGGGCCGAGGAGAAGATCTTCCGGGAAGTGCTGGACGTGGGATCCCAGATGGGTCACTGCGATCAGATAGAGATCGCTCTCCCCCAGTCCGAGATGACATCCGAACGGCAAGCCGCGATCCCTTCTTCGATCCGGTCCCATTTCCGGTCACGTGCGGGTGAGGTGCAGCGGGATATGCGGCTTACCCAGAAAGTTGGTCTCCGCGAGTTCCGGCTGACGCTTGCAGTTTGTATTCCCTCGTTTATCGGCATAGCCATCTGTTCCCAGTTCAAAGGAGATCCTCTCGTAGAAGTGATCGAGAACGTGCTGGTGATCTTCTGCTGGGTGACGATCTGGCAGCCATTCCAGTCGCTCGTGTTCGACCGGTGGACCCAGTCCGAAACGGCAAAAGTTTACCGGAAGATTGCGGAGATGGCAATCAGCGTGAGGGCGGCGTAACTACTTTTTTTCAGAGCCCTGTTAAAAAAATCCATAATGTTTTATTTTTCGGGCACAGTTCTGGAAATAATTAAATCCCACGCGATCGTTAATCGAAGATGATCTTCTATGGAAGTTGAAATTCTGACAAAAGGCGGACTTCTGGCCCGCGGTATCTTTGCTCTGATAATAGGGATCCTGTGCTTTACCCTCCCGGTGGGGATGCAGGCAATATTTGCCTACATCATCGGGATTTTCTTATTGATCATTTCAATGGTAACCGGAGCAATCTCTCTAAGCGAGTCCGGCAAGGTGCACTGGGGTGTGCTCATCCTGTCAATTATCGGTGTGATCATTGCCCTCCTCATGTTCATATCGCCCTTTGCGATGTTCTTTGCCCTGACCATCCTGATCGCGGCATGGGCGATCATCACGGGAATTGCAGAACTGGCCATTGCCTACTCCTTAAAGGAACTGCCATTCCGGGTCCTGCTGGGTATCAGCGGGTTTTTCGCCGTTCTTTTCGGGATCCTGATCGGCTTTGCCCCGATCCCAACCGAGGGATCGGTTGTCTTAATCCTGCTCGTGGGCATCTACTGCCTGTTCCTGGGGATTATCAGCATCATCGCCGGCCTGTTCATGAAGAAAGGTGAAACGGTCGTAGCGTTCTGAAACGTGTGAGATCCTATCCCATTTGGGATAGGATTATCTTTTTTCTTTTTTTTGTTCTGTCACCGTAGCAGGCAGTTGGATATTTTACAATTCTTAAAAAAACCGGGATAGTATAAACGGAGTTGAAAGGATCACCCGCGTAATCTTCAGAGAACACGAACGGATTGATAAAACCAAGATTTCTCCAGAGCAAAAAAGATTTTAAAAAAGAATTAGCTGCCGGTTATCCCTTGCAGGAATTATGCCTTGGCCGGGAACAAGCGGTCAACATACGGTGCTGCACCAACAAGGATTGCACCAACAAAAAGCACTATCCATGCATACCCGAAGCTGACGAAGCCTGCGGCAAACGATGCGATGATTCCCATATCCTTGATGCTGTTATAACCGGTTATCGCATCTACGAAAAAGACAAGGATCGTAATGAAGACCGCGAATCCGGCTCCCTGGGCTTCCGGAATTTTCTTTACCATGAGGAGGCCGATAATAACCAGTGCGGTAAGGATTAACGCTCCACCGTAAATGGCAAACCCGGCTGTCATAAAAGTGACCGACAGTGTTTTTCCCAGAATGGTAAGGGAAAATAACGGGACAAAACATCCAATAATGAGAAGGACTGCACCGATGATTCCCACGATCTGGGCCTTTGAGACCCCGCAAATACTACAGTTTTCCATGCGGTTCATTTTTGTTTTTGATTATTAAAGGGTATGGATTTTCCGAATTCGGGGAAAACATCCGATCTTTTTTCTGATGTGAAAAAATGCCGCTGGAAATTTATCCATTTTTACCGGGAAAACCCGAATGCATTTTAGTGTTTTTTTTCCACGATATATCCCTTGATGGCAGTCAGGGTCGTGCTGTCCATCATCACCGAGAAGTCGAGGTCTACTACAAAGACCGGGAATATCCCGGCAAGCGAATTCCTCTTGATGATGAAGATCTTGGATTCGAGCAGCTGGGCACTTATGTCAAACGGGTTCTGGTCCGCATCGGTCGTGGACGGGTTCGATTCCTCCCGGTCAAGGAGCTCCTGTAACGATTGTTCCTTGAAATCAAAGAGCCGGTCTGCCATTGTCCTGCTGGTGATACCGTGGATATACCGGATAATGAAATACTGGCTGAAGGCGATGACGGCCAAGAGGGCGAACAGGTGCCCGAGCTCGGCCAGCTGGGACTCGTTTAAAAAGGCGTTCAGGGTAACGCCCGGCAGGTAGATGATGGTGGTCAGGAACAGGAATATGGCAAGCAGGAATCCGAAGATAAACACTGCTGCGACCAGCTGGGGTGGCAGTCTCTGACGGTGCAGTGTCCGTTTCGCCTTCTCCACTTTCTTTACATACGTAGTCGAGAAAGGTTCCACCTTCCAGACCAGCAGGTAAAAGGTTACGATAATAGCACACTGGGCAATCACGATAAGCGTGGTGCTGAGCGGGAGTCCCCGGGTGAAATGGATGAGGGCAAACACGATGTCGATGGAGAAGATCAGCCCGATCCCAAGTGACAGGGCCCGACTGTTCATGAAAAGGGAGTTGATAAACAGCCGGGTAAACCGGGTGGTCCCGGAGGTGACCCCGATTTCCTTAAGCCATGCATGGAACTTTGATAAGTCCGCTGCCGGAAGGCTTGTGCCCTGGAAATTTGTCGGGATCAGCAGTGTGATAAAATAATACATATTGAGGTAGAAGCTGGCTGCAATGAAAAGCCCGAAATAATCCGGACGGACGAGAGAGAAGATCACGTTAGTGAAAATGCACACCAGAAGGATGAGAAGATGTATTCCCGTGTGGCCCCTCGGTGTCATCAGCCCGGCCCGATTCTGCTGAACGGCAGCCAGTTCGTTGCTGATAATCTCCCGGAGGGGAATTTCGCTCTCGGTTCCTGAGTTCATCGTGCCGGCAGTCAACGGTGTCACCATAGTGCTTGGGATTCACTGCGTTTGGTTCTCAGGCCATTAAACGTAGTGGAATTTTTGTTTTCCCGGATCTGTCCCAGGAGTTCTCCTGTTCTGTACAGTTAGTAAACCAATGGGAAAAAAGATTATCGGGAATCTGATCTTAGCCCTTCATTGTATGAATTTTAATGATCCCGGCACAGGATTTGCAGGTATAATATTCATCCTTCCAGCAGGCATCGCACGCCCATCGCCCGCAGAGAACACACTGGCGGAGCTCTGAGATCGTATGGGGAGTTGAGCAGAGATCACACATGTAACGGGCGAAACTGCCGGGGTCCTTTATGGGAGGCTCCCCTTGTTTGCGCATCACGGTGATCTCTTTTTTCAGCTCGCGGAGGTGATCGGGAGATTCATTACTTTTTGGAGCTGCCTTTCCGGGCAAGCTCTTTTTCCAGAGTGTCAAGACGTGCCTCCAGGGTTGACAATGTGGTCTGCATCCCAGACTCGTATTTCTTTAATTCAGCGAGACGCGCTTCGTCGTTTTCGATCTCCTTGTAGTGCTGTTCCTTAAACTGCTGGAGTTTCGGGTGGGAGACCAGCTGCCATTCCTCAACCATGTGCTGGAAACGGCGGTCAAGGTACTCGTCCACCCGGCTCTCCACCGGGCGGTCGAGCGAGATATCGCCCTTTGCGCCCCGGATAAAGTAATAGATCAGGAAAATAATCGCACACAATACAATGACGATGATGATGAATTCCAGTAAGTCCATCTCAGATCATCCCCTTGAGTTTATTGGCACGGTTTTCAAGCTCGGTGAGCTTGTCCGCTGCTGCCTGCCCGAATGCTTTCAGCCGGGGGACCTCCCGCTCGATCGAATCCAGGCGATCCGTGAAGTTTGCGAGATCTGTTCTGGTGGCAAGATCCCATTCGTCAACGATATTGTTCATCCTGCGATCAACATACGCATTCAGGTACGTGTCCATGCCGATCATAATGACTTCTCCAGCGACGTAATCAGATTGTCAAGCTTCTTTGCCCGGCTCTCGACGGCCATCTTCCCTTCATACAGGCTGCTGATCTCCATGCTCACGGCTGCAAGCCGGTTTTCCAGCTTGTGGAGATCGCTGTCGGTTACCAGGTCCCATTCCTCGATAATGGCGGCAAAGTTCTTGTCGAAATAGAGATCGAGCGATTTATCGAATGAGGGGAGATGGGACTCAATAGTGCCGGGGATATGGGAGAACTGGTCCCAGAACGAATCTCCGGTTGCGTTCTGGTTCGGATTCTGGTTAATAACCGGGTACATGGTTTATTTCACCTGCTTCTCCTGTTCCTGGATATTTCCTAACAGATTATCCAGTTTTCTTGTTTTTACGAGATTTTCGAGACGGGTCAGCCGGGTTTCAATAAGTTTTTCCTTTGCAAAGATATTCGTCTCGAGGCCCGCATTATCGTCTTCAACGGTTTTTATCTCGGCGGTCTGTTCCATGGAGAGCCGGGTAAACGGGAAGGCTTTCGACTCTTCGTGCTGCTTTAAGAGTTTGAGTTTGTCCTTTTCCAGTTCAAGCTCAACCGTGCGGTTGGCAGTCTTCATGATGCGTATCTCCCGGACAATGAGATATATAACGACCATAGCGAGAACAACAAGGATACCCATGAGGACGGTGTCGGTGATTACTGCTTCTGTTGCCATTTTTTCACCCTGTTACTTTTTACAGTGTTTAAGAACCGGGCCGGATCAGAGTTGATCGTGAGTGCCGGTTGCCTTCTTTACCGTTTTTTTCACAGATTTGACGGTTTTTGCAGCCGCTTTCCCGACTTTATCAGATGCTTTCTTTGTCTCTTTTTTTACCTTGTCGGCAGCTTTTTCTGCGCTGGCTTTGACTTCCCCGGAAGTCTTTTTCACCGACTCGTCAAGTTTGTCAACACCTTTTGAAAACGATTTGTTGGCATCTGCTGCCGCCTTCTTGATCTTTTCCTGCAGGGGGGGTGTTTTTTTCACAATGACGTCATCATCGTCGTTAAGGCCGATCGTCTTAAGATCCTCTTCGCTTACCCGGACATGCCCTACCCGGACCATGGTGTCGGCAATGACCGTGACGGTTACTGATTTCTTCGTGGCTTCGTTGACGAGATCCACATGATCCCCTTCGTGGATTCCCAGGTCGGGCAGGTGTGCGATGTTGAGCCGCACCCGTCCCTGGCTCGGGAATGCCCGCTTCTTAATGGTAAACCGTACCTCTTTCATAGAGGATAGACCATCTTAAAAGGGTAAATATCTTCCTGATAGTGGCGCCCAAAAAAACGTTTTTTCTCTTTTTGCCGGGTTCCCGGTGCATCAGCGCATACAGAAAAGATGCTGCATGAGCAAAACTTTTCGTAAAAAATACTCTTTTTTTGCAAAAAACTGCCGTTTTTGTTTATCGCTTGGCATTCACATTAAAAAACACGGTTTTTCCATGACAGGGAGATCCTGCCATTAATCCCGGCTCCGGGTGAGACTATTCCTGAAACACTGTTATCTGTACGGAACACCAATACCTCCCCATAACTGGGAGAAGAGAGTATGGCAAAACAGTGCGATGAACCGGTCACCCAGATGCACCTGAAACCGAAGATGACTGTTAATGAACTGGTCATGGCAATGGGAAAGGCCGGGGCGTACAATGGCGGATCGCTGTCCCGCGCCGTGGATATCTACGAGCAGATGCTGCAGGACAAAGAGACCACGAAGTTCTTCGGGCTCGCCGGGGCGATGGTCCCTGCCGGTATGGGCGGGATCGTCTCTGACCTGATCAAGGCCGGGCATATCGATGTGCTCGTCTCCACGGGCGCAAACCTGACCCACGATATCATCGAAGCGATCGGCTGCAAACATTTCCACGGCACCGCGTTCTGCAGCGATATCGAACTCCGGCACGATGAGATCAACCGGATCTACGATGTGTACCTCCCCAACGAGGCGTTCGAACATTTCGAAGAATTCATGCAAAAAGTGTTCGGGGAACTTGAACCCGGTAGTACCATTTCCATCTCCGCTCTTCTCCGGCATATCGGGAAGAACTTAAAGTCAGGCATCCTGCACACCGCGTATCACAACAATATCCCGGTCTACTGCCCTGCGGTACAGGACTCCATGATCGGTCTCCAGTACTGGCTCTTCTCCCAGACCAACAAAGTGACTGTTGATGCATTTGCCGATATGCCGGCCCTCATGGACCTCTGCTTTACCACAAAGAAAGCCGGTGCCATGCTGGTCGGGGGCGGTGTGCCGAAGAACTTCATCCTCCAGAGCATGCTCATGACCCCTAACGGGTTCTCCTATGCAGTCCAGCTGACCGGTGACCGTCCGGATCTCGGCGGGCTCTCGGGCGCAACGCTGGACGAGGCCCGGTCGTGGGGTAAAATCACGGAAGAGGCCCAGGCAGTCACCGTGTACGGCGATGCCACGATCACGCTCCCCGTTATGGTAGCTGCAGTCATGGAGAGGCTCTCATGACGGACCTCATTCTCGCGCTTGACGCAACCGAGAAGAAGCAGGCCTTGTCCATCGCAGAGGCCTGTGCTCCCCATATCGATGCCATCAAGCTCGGCTACCCGCTGATACTTTCCTGCGGGCTTGCGATTGCCGACGAACTGGAAGACTACGACCTCCCGCTTATCGCCGACTTCAAGGTGGCTGATATCCCCAACACCAACCGGCTGATCGCCGAGCAGGTCTTCGATGCCGGGTTCTCTTCGATCATCTGCCACGGGTTCGTGGGAAAAGATTCGGTGCTTGCCTGTGTCGAGACCGCGTTTGAGTGCGGGGGGGCCTGCTACGTGGTTGCCGAGATGAGTCATCCCGGTGCTACCGGGTTCTTCCATGGTGGCACTGCAGAGAAGATCGCAGAACTAGCTATGGAATGCGGGGCTGATGGGATCATCGCGCCTGCCACACGGCCCGAACGGGTGAAGATCCTTCGGGGCATTGTCGGCAAACGGAAGATCCTTTCACCGGGCGTTGGGGCACAGGGCGGGGATGCGGATACGGTTGCAAAACTCGTTGACGGGATCATTGTTGGACGCGCGATCTATGAAGCAGAAGACCCGGCGAAAGCCGCGCAGGCATTTGCTCATATCCGCTCGAAGTAAATCGACATTTTTTCCCTCGTTTTAAAGCCAGATCCGCATATACACGCTTCTATATTAAGGAAATCGCATACCCTGCACCCTGCAGGGTCTAAATATTTATTAAGGACTTGTGCGATGATATACTATGGATTGGTCGGCAGAACAACAGAAAATGGCACAAAAATTCAAGAGTGTAAACGAGATTCCTGAAAAGGAACGCAAATACAAGTGCCACACCTGCCACCTCATTGTTGAAGAGAGCCCGTGCCCGAATTGCGGTGAGACCCATCTTGAGATCATGTGCCCGCTTGACCACTGCCACTGCTCCCACGAGATCATGTCAGGAATCGAGTACTGCCCCCTGTGCGGTAAACCCGTCTGCCCTGAGTGCGGCTCCCACGATGTCACGCAGATCAGCAGGGTTACCGGCTACCTGCAGGATGTATCCGGCTGGAATGCCGGCAAGCAGCAGGAACTCAAAGACCGGACCCGGTATTCAGTAGCGTAAAATCCCCTATTCTTTTTTGCATAGATAATAAAAGGAAAATCCTAATAATTCAACCCGATTCGCATCAGACTGAAAGGAAAATCACATTTCAGTATATTATCAGGGCACAGACGGACTCTGTTCTCATCCGGTTCTCCTTCCGGAACATTCATTTTTCCGTAGCTCCGTTTCACCGCTTCACTTCGCTGTATCTTTTCGATAACAAGAGCCCGCTTGAACCGGACTTCTGTGTGATGCGGATCAATATCAATGACTTTGTCGTATTTCCTGACCGCTTCTTCATACCGGCCGAGTTCATCGAGACAGTTGCCCATCGCATTGTACGCATTGCTGAAGCGGTGTGCTATAAACACGACCTTTTTCAGGCACATCAGCGCATCTTCTTTCTTTCCCTCCATTGACAGGTCAAGTGCCTGCCGGTACAGGTACTGGGCTTCCAAGGGAATTTGTCGGTTTGGTAACATTGCCATATATCTCACCTATTGCCGGGCACTCCATTATGGTGCCGTGGCAAAAAAACCATTAATCTGACCGAAAAATAAGAATTTGCACATCTGGATCGATTCCGGGTACGCATTGCTGATCTGCATGGTGATGTGCCGTGCAGATCTTTTTCCGTTTTCATTGTTGTATCTAAAAAAAGGGAAATTATTGCCGGAATTTAAATTGTCCGGTTTTTTGACAAGTTAGGGATTCAGCACCATTTTTATCCAGCGTGCAATATAACAAAACATATATCTACTATCCCTGATGCTCAGGTAATTATTATGGCAGTTCTCGACCAGGAGAGAATGGACCGTATCCGGCAGATCCTCAAATGGCACCCGAGGGGAATGACCATATCAGCTGTCAACTCCCAGATGAAAATGAACAGGAACACGCTGGCAAAATATCTTGATATGCTCCTTATATCAGGCCATGTCGAAGTCCAGATTGTCGGAGCTGCTAAAGTCTATTATGTTGCCAGAACGGTCCCGGTTTCTGCAATACTTGAGTTTTCATCGGATCTTGTGATCATGGTCGATCGCGACGGGAAGATCCTCCAGGTGAACGAACCGGTCCCCCATCTCTTCAACGAGAAAAAAGAAGACCTTGTAGGCAGGCGGATCGATCAGATCCGTGAGCCATTTTTCCAAGATCTTCCGGTAGATCCCGTGAAAAAAGGTGAGACTGATGAACGTGAGTTCATCACTGAAAAAACCTGTACAATCCGCGGGGAAAAATATCATTTCCGCATCAAGCGGGTGCCAACCGCTTATGAAGATGGCACTCAGGGTTTCACCTTCATTATAGAGGATAACACGGCCCGGAAAAAATCCCAGGATATGCTGGAGATCAGCGAGGCAAAATACCGGGGCCTGGTCAGATCCTCAGGCGAAGCGATCATCGGGACTACCACTGAAGGCAGGATCGTTTCGTGGAATCCCGCCGCAGAACGGTTGTATGGGTTTACCGAGAGCGAAGTGAACGGAAAGCCGCTCACCATGCTTGCGGATGATGCACAGTACGGGGATGCCGATGCCCTCTTGAAAGGCATTATGCAGGGGGATTGCATCATGCGGCGAGAATTGAGGATGACCGGGGAAAATAAAACACCCATCGATGCCCTGATAACGATCTGCCCAATCAAGGGAGAGGGGAATACAATTGTAGGAGCATCTGCGATTATCCGTGACATCACGCAGGAAAAGATCGAACAGCACATGCGGGAACACGAAGACAAGTACCGTACACTGGTCGAGGATCTCAATGTTGGCTTCTACCGGAGTACCGGAGATCCCCGGGGGAGGTTTGTCTGGGGAAACACGGCCCTCCTGCAAATTCTCGGGTTTCCTTCCATATCGGACCTTAAGAGTATCGATGTTGTGGATGTTTTTTTAACTCCTGATGGAAGACAGGATCTGCTGGATCAGTTGCTGAAAAGCGGGTTTGTAAAAAACCATATTATCCACTTAAAAAAGCGGGACGGGGCACCCATCTCGGTCAGTGTGACGGCACTTGCAGAATTTGATGCGAATAAAAAACTGGTGTTCATCAACGGTATTGTCCAGGACATCACCGGGTTTGTCAATCACCTTAAGTAACCTGCACATTCAGGGAAAGATCATACCTACCGTATTTCCTGCATCACTCACTATAAGATAAGTTGAGAATTTGTGATCCCCCAACCATCCGGATGAAATAACGGAGGTTTTTAAAGATGCCCCCAGCATTATTGATCACGGGAAATTCCGATGAGATACTCGCTTGAAAACAATACCCTTTTCATCCGCGGTTCGTTCCGCGCAGCCAGTACCGGTACTAACGGCGGCATCCGGACAGTTTTAACCCTTTTTAACCATACCATTCCCGCGGGCTGGGATCATGATGACCCTGGAAAGGGACTGGCATCAGTTGCTGCCGGGGCCGGACATTCAACAGATTTCTTTGGGCTGCCCACGCAGGTACCGGTGCAGCAATGCTGCGTGCTCCAGTATGATTTCGTGACGGTCTTTATCACAGCGGGAGTCCGGCGCGAGCCCCCGGAATCAGCCGGGAAAATTAATATCATTGTCACCAGCAGCGAGGGAATGAAAGACGCTGCTCTGCTCGAGACTATTATGGTGGCAACCGAGGCAAAGGCAGATGCACTTGCCACCCTCGATCTCCCGCTGAGCGGCACACCGACCGATGCGGTGATCACGGCCTGCGAAAACGCAATAACCCATACCTGTGCCGGCCGGATTACAGAGATCGGGCACCGGGTCCGGGCTGCCGTGCTTCATGGCATTCCTCACGCGATTAAACGTCATGACAGCGGGATTCAGGAACACCAACCGGGTTTTTTTGTGTTCAGCCGGATCAAGGGCGAGCACTGGGTGGAGTGGACCCCGCATAACTGCCCCTATTATCCCTGCCATTTTGCCGGGCAGAACTGTGACTTCTGCTACTGCCCGTTCTACCCGTGCGGTGACGAAAGTCTTGGGACATGGTCAGCCAGCTCGAATGGGAATAAAGTCTGGAACTGCGCGGGATGTACCCTTCTTCATGAGCCAGAGATCTCCGGTTACTTGAAAAAATTCCCTTCGGCTTCGCTCGCTGAACTCAAAGCACTGCAAAAAAAAGAATGACCGGTGTTGTCCTTACTTTTCGTTGATGCCGAGTGCCGCAAGGAGTTCGGCCAGCGGAATTCCGTGTGCCTCTGCGGCCTGGCGTATCGTCTCGCCGCGGGCGATCGCACACCCGACGCAGCCCATGCCGAACTTGAAGAGCGCTTCGGTGGATTCTGGTTTTGCCTTTAAGAGATCGTAGATAGTGCTGTCTGCGTTAATTTCTGCCATACTCAGTTAGTCTTCCTGTGGTCACATAAACCTGACCATTACGGCGATTGTTTATAATCGTTTTTTATAAATGGATTACTTTCGCAGCGCACACTTCGCAATATATAGACATGATCAGATCCGATGATTATGTGGAGATGTACGAAGATGGATTTTTCCGAAGCAGCAGACAGAATCTCCCGTAAGTTCTTAAAAAGCGGACAGACCGTTGATCCCAAGAAGATCGAAGGCAAACTCCGCAGACTGATCGAGGAGTTTGGCGTCCAGCCATCAGAAGCAGAACGCAGCGTGACCAATGAGCTCAACAAGGAGTTCAACATCCCCACGATGGGGACTGGCGGAAGCGCCGGCACTGGCAGCAGCGGGACAGCAGAGAAGAAGATCGCAGATGCGGCACCCGGCGAGTGGGTTACGATCGAAGGCAAGATCGTGGCACTCGCAGCTCCCGCATCACCCGCGATTGCCCAGGGGGGCGTTATAGCCGATGATTCCGGTGCCATCCGCTTTGTCGCATGGGCAAAGGCGAATGCACCGGCCATGGCACAGGGGTCCTGGTACCGGATCGAGTCTGCAGTCGTAGACGAGTTCAAAGGTATCGCGAGCCTGAAGATCCATTCCGGCACCACGATCAAGGAGATTGAAGAGGACCGGGCACTCATGCCCTCGACCGTACCGATCAGCGGACTGCACCCGGGTATCGGAAGCATCCGGGCAAAGGTAGTCCAGGAATGGGATGCCTCCCATGAACGGATGCTCCAGTCCGGCCTGCTGGGCGATGAGACCGGCACGATCAAGTTCGTGATCTGGAAAGAGCCGGGCAAGGAAAGCCTGACACCGGGTTCGGTATACAATATTTTCTATGCACAGGTGGACGAGTACAATGGCAGGCTCTCGCTGAACCTCAATACCGCGATGGTCATGCAGGAAGAGGGCGATATTGCGGTGAGCGGGGGCGAAGCTGCAGTCAGTGGCGCCATCGTTCATGTCGCACCCGGCTCCGGCATCATCAAGCGCTGCCCGGTGGAAGGGTGCAACCGTGCCCTCTCACGTCAGAACTACTGCCCCGTGCACGAGATCCAGCCGAAATTCACCTATGACCTGCGGATCAAGGGATGGCTTGACGACGGCGAAAAGACTCACAGCATCCTGCTCCAGCGCGATGTGGTGGAGTCGCTCACGGGCATTTCCCTTGCTGCGGCACAGGAAATTGCCGAGAACAACCCGCTGGGCATGGACGAGGTTTTCCTCCAGATGCGGGATAAGGTGCTCGGCCGCTACATTACCTGCCACGGGCGCGAGATCGAAAACCGCGTTCTCGTCAATAAATGCGAGCCGGTGACATTTGAAAGCGAAAAACATACGGCACTTCTCAACCGGGCCGGGGGTGCATCATGAGCACTCCCGCACGCGAGATGGGAAGAAAGGAGGGGTCGTTCGAACGCGAACCGGCACGCCGGGTATTTGCCAGCGAACTGCGGGAATGCCGGTACCAGTTCAAGGATGGCGAGGACGAGAAGAGCCCTACGTTTGTCCTGCTCCCGACCGGGGAACGCAGCAACCGGATCTTCATTGTCGGCACGCTGACCGAAAAGACACGGCAGGGAGACCAGAATATTTTCTATCGCGGCAGGGTCGTAGATCCGACCGGGACCTTCTTTATCATGGCTGGCAGTTACCAGCCCGAGGCAATGCAGCAGCTGGCAAAGATAGAGACGCCGGCCTTTGTCGCGGTCATCGGCAAGCCGAGCCTGTACAGGAAGGACGAGGCCAGTGCACCGATGGTATCGGTCCGCGTGGAATCGATCAATGTCGTGGACAAAGAGACCCGGGATCTCTGGGTGCTTGACACGGCTGAACGCACGCTGGACCGGATCGAGGCTTTCGCCGCAGGCACTGCACCGGATGTTATCAAGGCCAAAGAGCAGTATCCCACGATTGATCCGGTGACCTTCCGGAAGATTGCGTACGATGCGCTGGCCCAGATCAAAATGTAATCCCAGTCTTCATTTTTTTCATTACGGCACAAACCTTATCATTCCTGGTTCCAATCACTCTTCGATCCCTATGGAGCAGAAAGAGATCAGTGCGCTCATCAAGGACATTGAAACAAAAGTGCTAAAGGAAGAGGCAAAGAAACTGGGGTTCAAACTCGGGCGATGTCCGACAAAGATGACCATTGCAAAGATGCTACCCGAGGAATGCCTGAAAAAACTGGCAAAAAAGTGAGCAGGCAGTCGCAGGACACAAAAATCCCCCTCATCTCTGCACAGCCAATCGCATTGAATACAATAGTAACCGTCAGTATACCTCAACGAGTCCACGGCTCTTCCCCGTGATCGACCGGCCCCCCTGCGGGGTTACGATAAACGTGTTCTCGATCCCCACCAGTCCAATCTTCGGGATGCCTTTCTTAGGTTCGAGGGCAAAGACCATTCCTTCCTGTAGGGGTTCATCGAATCCTTGCGCAATGACTGGCATCTCATCAATCCAGAGCCCGATCCCGTGACCGAGGAACTTGACCTTGTGCTTCCCGAATCCCATGAAATTGTTCAGGAATTCAGGCTCAAGCCCCTCCATGACGGTTGTGTAGAGCTCTGACGGGATAGCCCCTGGTTTGAGGAGCGCAGCCAGCTGATCCTGTATCTCGACGCACCGCTCGTGCTCCCGTATTGCTTCATCGGGAATCGGCTTCCCGAACATATAGCTCATGGTCTTGTCGGTCTGGTACCCTTTGTACCCGCACCCGATATCGATCACCACTAAGTCGCCCTTCTTCAGTTTCCGTTCCCGGCAGCCCATCAGCGGAACGGACGGGTGCATACCGAAGATGCCGCCAGGGGTATTGACACACGTGGGAGAGATGGAACTCGTGCCAAACCCGATCTGGCCGAGCAGCATCTCGTTGAACATACCGAACCGGATGATACCCTGGTGGCCCTCCTTTACCATGAGAGAGTAGAGATCGCAGGTGAGTTCGACCTCATCGATCCCTTCTACCAGCATACCGGGAATGCAGTCTTCAAGCACGTGGCGGTGAATTTTCCCCGCATGTTCCATCAGGGAAAGTTCATACCGGCTCTTCACAGACCTGACTGCTGAAACCTGTTCATCGACTGACTTTACGTTCGTAAATGGCAGGTATTTCTGCAACCGCTGGAGCTGAGCGATCGGCATTGTGTCGGTTTCAAGATACACGGTGGACGGAAGATTTCCCATTCCCGCAGCTACGTCCCGGTAGCTCTTCATATTCCGGATGTCCGGAAAGAGCGACTCTGCCAGTCCCCGCTCAAAACTCTGCCGTACCCAGAAGACGGCATCGCCTGCCTGTGGGATGAGCAGGAGTCCGTCTTGCATCGTGCCCGTGAAATAGTAGAGGGGGATCTTGCCAACAATGGCTGCAAGCTCCCAGCCGGGACAGGTACTATCCATCCGGGCCCGGAAACGCTTCAGCCGGTCTTCGAGTTCGGTGAGCGGAACTTTCATGTGGATAAAAATGGGGCTTAAGGGATGATAAGAATAATGAAATCTGCCGGGAATCCGGGGTTATGGTATTAGTAAAAAGGTTAAATCGGGAATTTTATTTCCTTTTGCTTTTCTCTGCTTCCCATCGTTCCATAACGGTCGGTCCATCGATAAACACGAGCCCGTGCTTTCTCGCATAGCGCTGTGCATCTTCTTTTGACAGCGCATAGCCGGACTCATCGTCAAGCATCTCACAAATCGTGACTGCCGGTGTGATTCCCGCCATCTCGGCCATCGCGATCGAGAGCTCGGTCTGGCCTTTCCTCACATCAAGAAGCCCGTCCGCTGCCCTGAGAAGGGCCATATGGCCCGGTGTGCGGAATGTTTCGTGGAAACTCACATCGCCACCATTGAGCGCACGCTTCACCTGCTCGGCGATCGCGTTGACCGTCAGGGTCCGGTCGCGATCGGTGATACCCGTGAATGTATTCCGGTGGTTCACCCAGAGTGAGAAGGAGGAGTGATTCTTCCGGTCGTACGGGATGTCGCCATCCCGTTCCGCAACCGCAATTGCCCTTAGGGCATCGCTGGCAAACGGGAGGCCGAGCCGCTGGGCTGCAACCGGGTGGACTGCCGTGCAGATCAGCCCGCCGCCATCCTTGCGCATCCGCAGGATATCTTTTGGGGTGACTGAGTCGGAGCGGATCGCAAAATCCGTCTCGCCTTCCCGATCTGCGAAATCATAGAGAAGGATAAATTTCCCATCACGCAGCGCTGCAAGCGCCTCATCGATCACGGCCCCACCTCGACGCTGACGCTGTCCGAGTCCTCGACACCGAGTTTCCTGCGAAGTGCCATCGGTGCTATCACTTCTATAATGTCCTCGGGGTAGTGAGTTCTGCCGGGCACAACAATTCCGCAGGAAATCGTGCCAATCCGGCACGCAATGCATTTCGCATCGCCGAAGGTCCGGCCGTCCGTTGAGAATCCCTTGATGCGTGTCCACTCGAGCGCATCGATCTTCTTGCGCACCGCGATGCTGGAAGGAGAGAGGCGGATGTTGAGCGTGCCAGGGTAGGGCTCAAATCCAAGATGGGTATTGAACTGTTCCTTGTAAGAGGCAAGGCTCATGTAATATTTTCCCTCGCCGATGCCAGAAACTACAGCGCCATTCAGCACATAGGACTTGCCACCCTCAGTAAAGATACGGGAATATTCCTGGTGTTCCCTGCGGAGTTCATCCTCACCATGCTTGGTCAGGGTAACATGCTGGCCGTCAGAGGCAAGGGTCCGGCTGATGAGCCCCTGCGTTTCAAGCCCTTTGAGTCGCCGCGATGCGGTCTGCTGGCTGATCGCAAGCATCGTACCGATGCTTTGCGTGGAGACAAAGACGGGGCCCTTGCAACCGCCACGCAGTGCAATGGCCTTGAGACACTGGAGATCTTCAGCAGGTATCATACTTATCAAAATTGAGTTGCTCCCTATTTATGAGTTGCCCTCCGGGAAATCCTCCGTCGGGGTTCGTTCACTGTCGAAGCCACGTTCGCTAATTATATAACTCAACGGGTCTTTGTTAATAAGCATGAAATCCGGAAAGCGGAACCAGCTCGCTGAAAAGATGGCTGGTGAGATTACGCTGTCGGACTCACCGGGGCATGCGCTGAAAAAATGGCGCATGAACTTCGAGATCGCACCCGGCGTCTTATCAGAACGCCTTGGTGTCTCACCGTCCGTAATCAGTGATTACGAGAGCGGAAGGAGGAAAAGCCCCGGAACCGCCGTTGTCGGCAAGATTGTCGATGCACTCCTCACCTCTGATGAGGAGACCGGCGGTAAACACATTGAAAAATTCTCAACCATGCTCTTTTCGGCAGTTGACGATGATGTGATCTATGACCTCCACGAGTACGGTTCACCCGTACCACTGAAAGATTTTTCAGATGCGATCGGGTGCTCAGTACTCTGTGGTTCCATGGACAAGGCCATCTTCGGCTATACCGTGGTCAACAGCCTGAACGCGATCATGCAACTCTCATCCGATGAGTTCAATCGTCTTTACGGCTGGAGCACGGAACGGGCGCTGGTCTTTACCAATGTCTCGACCGGAAAATCACCGATGGTTGCCATCCGCGTGACACCGTTCAAGCCGCGATGTGTGGTGCTGCAGGGAATCGATGCTGCAGATGTCCACCCCATCGTGGAAAAGATGGCAGAACGCGATCGCATCACCGTCTTGTGTACGAGCATGGATGTGGATAAAATCGTGAGTACTCTGAGGAACAAAGAATGGTAGGCATCATTACTTACGGTGTATATATACCGAAATATCGTATCAAGGTCGAAGAGATTGCCCGGGTCTGGGGCGCAAATGCCGCAGACATCACCGGGGGACTGGGCGTTTTTGAGAAGTCAGTTCCTGACCTTGACGAAGACGCAGCAACCATTGCTGTTGAAGCGGCACGAAACGCACTCCTGCGCCGGCATGTTGACCCGAAAGATATCGGGGCCGTGTACGTGGGCAGCGAGTCGCATCCGTATGCGGTGAAACCTACGGCATGCACGGTCGGGGAAGCCATCGGTGCCACCCCGAATATGACCGCAGCGGACTATGAATTTGCCTGCAAGGCAGGTACGGCTGCAATCCAGACTTGTATGGGCATGGTGAAGAGCAAAATGATCCCCTTGGGGCTTGCCATCGGTTCCGATGTCTCGCAGGGTGCGCCGGGCGATGCGCTCGAGTACACCGCAGCGGCAGGCGGGGCAGCCTATGTTATCGGGAACGATGATCCGATCGCAACGATCCACCACACCTGTTCTTTCACCACCGACACGCCGGATTTCTGGCGCCGCGAAGGACAGGATTACCCCCGCCATGGTGGGCGGTTCACCGGCGATCCCGGATACTTCAAGCACGTGAAGGGTGCAAGCAACCTCCTCTTCGAGCAGACCAAAAAGACTCCGAAGGACTTTACGTATGCAGTCTTCCACCAGCCCAACGCGAAGTTCCCGCAGAAAGTTGCAAAGGACCTCGGCTTCACTACTGCACAGATAAAGCCGGGCCTTGTGGTGCCGCACCTCGGTAATACCTACTCCGGTGCATCACCCATTGGTCTTGCAGCAACACTCGACATCGCAAAACCGGGCGACACCATCTTTGTCTGCTCGTTCGGGTCCGGTGCCGGCGGCGACGCATTCGATATTGAAGTGACTGATGCAATCCTGTCGGATGCATTCAGGCGGGATGCAGCACCGAGTGTCGAGAAACTGCTTGAAAATCCCATATACCTTGATTATGCACGATATGCACAGCACAAAGGAAAACTGGTGATGCAATCATGAGAGACGTAGCAGTGATTGGTGTAGGCTGCACCCGATTCGGTGAGAAATGGTCGGAGTCCTTCCGGGATATGTTTGTGGAGGCAGGGGCTCTCGCCCTTGAGGATGCCCAGCTTTCCGGGGAAAAGATCGATGCAATGTATGTCGGGAACATGAGCGCAGGACGCTTCATCGAGCAGGAGCACATCGGCGCCCTGATCGCAGACTACGCAGGTATGGCAACACGCCACATCCCGTCAACGCGGGTTGAAGCCGCATGCGCATCCGGGGGTCTTGCCTTCCGGCAGGCTGTCATCGCCGTTGCAAGCGGTATGGAAGATATCGTTGTCGCAGCAGGTGTCGAAAAGATGACCGATGTGGAGCCGGGTGCAAGTACCGACGCCCTCACCGGTGCTGCAGACCGCGAGTGGGAAGGGTTTGTCGGCGCGACATTCCCCGGCCTTTACGCAATGATCGCACAGGACTACATGCACAAATATGGCATGACACGCGAACAACTGGCACAGGTGGCCGTGAAGAACCATTACAACGGCGCCCGTAACCCCATTGCCCAGTTCCAGCAGGAGATCACCCTCGATACCGTGCTGAGATCTACCATGGTCGCTGACCCTCTCCGACTCTTTGACTGCTCACCCATCACGGACGGGGCAGCGGCAGTTATTGTCGCACCGCTCGACCGTGCCCGCGAATTCACCGACACGCCAATCAAGGTTCTCGCGAGCGCACAGGCAAGCGATACGATCACCCTCCACGACCGACGGGACATTTCAACGCTGGACGCGACTATTGCTGCAGGCCAGCGGGCGTTTAAGATGGCAAAACTGACGCACAAGGACATCAATATGGTCGAAGTGCACGACTGCTTCTCGATCGCAGAGATCTGTGCCATCGAAGACCTCGGGTTCTGCAAGAAGGGCACGGCGGGCAAATTCACCGCCGACGGCGAGACTGCCCTTGGAGGCTCAATTCCGGTCAACACAAGCGGCGGCCTCAAGGCCTGCGGCCACCCCGTCGGGGCTACCGGTATCAAGCAGGTATACGAGATTGTCCAGCAGCTCCGCGGCGATGCGGGCAGACGGCAGGTCGATGGCGCAAAGATCGGCATGACGCACAACGTGGGCGGAACCGGTGCCACGGTCGCTGTGCACATTCTCGGGAGGGTGTAAGATGTCAGTCGCACGATTCTGGCGAAAGATACCGCAGCGCTACAACCTGATCGGCACGAAATGCGAGACCTGTGGAAGCCACTTCTTCCCCCCGCGGTCATTCTGCCCGGACTGCCGCAGGGACGGAAAGATTGTGAACCACAAATTTGCCGGAAAGGGAGAGGTTGTCACGTACACGATCATCCAGACAGCCCCGGACAATTTCGCATCTCACGGACCGTACGTGCTTGCCATCATCAAGCTCGACGAAGGACCGAGGATGACCACCCAGGTTATCTGCGACCCGAGCGAAGTAAAGATCGGCATGCGGGTCAAAAGCGTATTCCGCAGGATCGCCACCGATGGCGAGAGCGGCATCATCCACTACGGCACCAAGTTTGCGCCGGAGTAATCATTTCTTTTTTTCCAAATCATCCGGTTACGGATAATCATCAGGTACTTCACCACCCATTTCCCGCACGATCCAGACGGCTCTTTCTTCTTCCCCGGTAGGGATGGGAATTACCACATCAAATGGCTGGATAATAAAACGATCGACCAGCTGGGAAAATGAAAAAATAATCGCCATCGGCTTCTTCTTGGCGGCCTTGCGAAGCTGGATCCCGGTCTTCCACACAAGAAATGAGCGGAACGGGTAGACTACCCCCTCGTAGATGATCCCGAAGTGGGAGAGAAACGCATCGTGCGATGCTTTCATTGCCCGCTGCCGTTCGATCCAGGGCATGATCCGGGAGACAATATATAAAAATACCATCAGTGCAAGCAGGAAAATGCCGGTCTCAAGGCCACCATCCTCAACGAAGATCAGGAAGAAAAGCGCCACAATCACGAGCATCCCCCCGACAATGAAAAATACCGCCCGGTTCCGCTCCTGAAATTCACCATACTCCCGCTCCACGCTTACCCGGGCTACATCCTCCGGATAGGTCCAGTGGGCTAGCAGGGAGGGATCGGCAAGGATCGTATCCATCACCCGGGCCCGGTGGACAAAGAGCAGGGCAACAGCAATACTGCTGATCGCGAGAAAGAGAGAGACAAAAGCAATCGCATACCCTCCGTCCATACCGTCAATGAACAGGTATGACAGGAAAAAAATCAGCACAAATATAACTGCTGCAATCAGCGAGGCTGCAACTTTTTTCCATTCGGTATTGGGCGTCATGGATTTCTTATCTCTTATGGAACCATCAGGTAATTTTGGGTTTCGATCACGAGATGCATTCATTGGGCGGGCGAAAGAGCCTTGATAAAATGAACGTTGGCAGGTTTTTAGAAAGGTGCAAATCTACCGTATTTTTGAAAACAGGAAATAATATGGGGTATTTTCTCACTGAACCATTTCATGGTTTTTTATCATCGTCAGAACGGTTCTCATTTGATCCTGAGCCGCTGCCCGTTCCTCATCAGGTGAACATCATTATCCAGGGTATACCCAAGATCGCTGGCAAAATCAGCATAGCCTGCCGTCATCTTCATGTCTGCATGAGCAGGGATGATATGCTGGGGTTTTAGCATCTCGAGAAACTCGTAGTGGTCTTCCCGGTACGCATGGCCGCTCACGTGCAGATCATCAAAAATCCGGGCCCCGGCCATTTTAAGCTGCTGCTCGATCCTGTACCGGTTTCCGATGTTCATCGGGTTTGGTATAATGTTTGCCGAGAAGAGTACCTTGTCACCCTTGCTCAGCTGGTAGGGAGTATCGCCCGCTGCAAGCCGGGTCAGGATTGATCCGGGCTCACCCTGGTGGCCGGTGACAATAGGCAGGAACTGATCCTTTCCCTCCTTCATCATCCGCCGCATCATACGATCAACGGTTCGTCGGTTCCCATAAACGCTTGCGGTCTCAGGGAATGAGACGAGTTTCATCTGTTCTGCGGCAACGGAGTATTTCTCCATCGAGCGCCCGAGAAAGATAGGCTTCCTGCCGATCTCATGGGCACATTCCGCAATTGTCTTGACCCGGGCGATGTGGGATGAGAACGTTGACACAACGATCGCATTCTTGTCGTCCTCGAAACTCGTGATAACACCCCGCACAAGATCGCGGGCAATCCGCTCGCTGGGGCACCGTCCCGGGCGATGGATATAGGTGCTTTCCACGATGAGAGCCAGCACTCCCTCTTTGCCGAGCTGCCGGAACCGGGCAAAGTCCGGAGGCTGGCCGATGACCGGTGACCGGTCAAACTTGAAGTCGCAGGCATAGACGATCGCACCGTGGGGTGTGTGAAGCACCGGTGTCACGGTATCAATGATCGAATGCTGCGTGCGTACGAATTCCAGTACGAGGTTCGGGGAGAGCGTGTACCGTTGACCGGCGTTGAGTGCGAAGAGTTTGTTTTTTACTTCAAATTTCTTCTCACCCGCGATCTGCTGCCGGATCAGTTCGGTTGCATAGGGGGTTGCGATAATCGGTGCATTGTACCGGTGCGCAAGTTTGGGAATCGCCCCGATATGGTCCAGGTGTCCGTGCGAGCAAACGATTGCTTTTACCGTACCCTCAACCTTTTGCAGTATCGTATCATCCGGAATTGCCTTGATCTTGATCAGATCAAGAGAATGCATCTCGTCAACTTCCGCGTCCTCGTGGATCATCAACTGGTCGAGGCGGAGCCCCATGTCAAAAATGACAATTTCCTTTCCGCAGCGAACGGCGGTCATGTTGCGCCCGACTTCGTCGTATCCGCCTACGGCTATAATCTCTATTTCCATTATGTGTTGTATCTCCTGATTTTTTTTCTGATTGTATAATCTGCGGGAATTATTTCCCGGTTTTTATGACATCGCATCTATCTTGCGATCCCGTGTGAATCCGCCGGATTAACTATCGGCCAAATCCCCCGGAGTAAACCGGGGAAACTATCCGTTGGTGAGCCATCTTCGACATATCGGCGAAATTCCCTTAACGAACCGTACGGATATTTGCCCGTTACGGAAAAAGGGCCTCAGGGGCCATCACCACGAAACCGTGGATCATCGGGATCCTGTACTGGCATCAGAGTCTTCTCCTGATGCTGTTTCTTCGATGGCATGTTACCATCGTCCGCATGATTCCTGCACTGTTTCCCGCGCAGGCCATTCCGGGTTATGAGAAGATTCCCGGAATTTGTGTCTATGGTAAATGGTGAGGCAACCACATCAATCTTTGTTTTCTGCCAGTCATCAAACCGGTGAACATGTGAGCCTCGCATGCCAGTTCGCGTGGGGGTAACCAGGTTTCTTTATTGTTGCACGTTCCCCCACTTGCTTCAGAGGGTTTGCAACCGGACCCTTACGAACACTTCACACAGATATCATACACCGCATGCCACTGCCCGGGTGAGTACGACCGCACAACCCGCTCGGCCAGCACTTCTCCCCCCAGTTCGCCAATGCACTCCCGGTGCTCCCCTTCTGCTGATACCAGCGAATAGAAGTGAATGGTCCCACCAGGCTTGCAGAGCCGGAACGCGTCTTGTAAAAATTCCGTACCGGACAGGGGGAGGTTCATCACGATCCGGTCAAACCGCCACGGGAAGATCCCGGCCAGTCTCCGGGCATCCGCGAGCACGGGAAGCACGTTTGTTGTCCGGTTCTGCGCAATGTTTTCCAGCATCAGTTCTACAGCCCGGGGGTTGAGATCACAGGCAACCACAAGCGCAGCCCGCGCTGCAAGCGTGATCGCGAATGGACCAACACCGGCAAACATATCGAGTACTGTCTCGTTCCTGCCAGTCTGCTCAAGAATGCGTTGCCGCTCTGAAGAGAGCCGGGCGGAGAAGTAGGCGGCTTCAAGATCGACATGGAAGCGGTGCCCGTACTCGATCACTTCAGTTCGGGTCGTGGGAACACCGGCAATTACTTCGAACTCACGGGTGCGGTACTCGCCCGACACTTCACCTTTCGCGTAGACGATGGTATGAAGGGAGGGGCGTGAGTCGAGAATCTTCTGCGCGCCCACCGGATCGTTCTCCTGTATGATCGCAATCCCGCCTACCAGTTCGTGCCGTGGCAGCACCACACGCTCCGGGTTCTGCTCGAACTGGCACTGCTCTGCACCCTCGCGCCAGTCAAGAAGCGGGAGGAGGAGCGCGTCGCCATCGCGCCGTACCTTAAGTGAGAGATCGAGCGCGCCTTCATCGATAAGTGCCCGCCGTGTGGTTTCTCCCTCGCGTGCAGGTACCCGGATGCCCCATTGTTCAACTGTCATGCAACCACGTGTATCATAAATTTATACGTGCTACCATTATTCATGGCTGATGATGGCGGGCACCGATCAGGGGCCGGAAACAGTGAAGGTTCCGGTCGGAACAATGAGCGGGACACAATAATCCACGGAAAACTGAAGAGCGGGGAACTCCGGCTTTACCAGCTGGAGACCGAGCTCACGGCCATGGATGCGATCCGCGTGCGCCGGGAATATATCGAAGAGGAGACCGGTACAAAACTCGAAAATCTCGGCATCTTCTCGATCGATATCGAGCGCGTAGTGAAACGCAATTGCGAGAATATGATCGGCACGATACAGGTACCGCTTGGCGTAGCCGGGCCGATCTCGATAAAAGGCGGTTACGCGCAGGGCAAATACTGGCTCCCACTCGCAACAACGGAAGGTGCGCTTATCGCATCCGTGAACCGCGGGTGCAGTGCGATCTCGAGAGCCGGTGGGGCCGAAGTGCGTGTCCTGCATGACGGGATGACCCGGGCACCGGTCTTTGCTGCCGACAGCATAGTTCACGCGGCACAGGTCTGCGACTGGGTGGTCGCTCACCGCGATGAACTCAAAGCAGCTGCGGAGAGTACGACGTCCCATGGGAAACTGAATGATATGGTCACCTTTGTAGCGGGAACAAGTGTCTATGTGAGGCTGGAGTTCGACACCAAGGATGCGATGGGGATGAACATGGTCACCATCGCAAGCGCGAAAGTGGCCGACCTGATCGCACAGGGAACGGGAGTGCGGCTCATTGCCCTTTCCGGCAATATGTGTACGGACAAGAAACCAGCCGCAATCAACGCAATCATGGGCCGGGGGCGCAGCGTTGTCGCGGGAGTTGCCCTCTCCCACGAACTGATCGCCCAGATCTTCAAGACCGATGCAAAGACCATTCATGAAGTGAACTACCGGAAGAACCTCGTGGGGTCAGCCCGGGCCGGCGCCATGGGCTTCAATGCGCACGCGGCAAACGTTGTGGCAGCGATGTTCATTGCCTGCGGGCAGGACGCGGCGCATGCAATCGATGGCAGCACCTGTATCACCACCGTTGATCTCACGGATACCGGGATTTACGTCGCGGTCACGCTTCCCTCCCTCCCAGTAGGGACCGTGGGAGGGGGAACCGTTGTCGGGACGCAACAGGAATGCCTCAAAATTTTAGGGGTTGCCGGCAGTGGTTCACCCCCGGGAACCAATGCAAAGAAACTGGGCGAGATCATTGGTGCAGCCGTCCTTGCCGGGGAACTGTCCCTTCTCGGTGCACTTGCCGCCCAGCACCTTGCCCGGGCACACCAGCAGCTCGGGCGCGGCTGATATTTAAAAAAAGTATTCCCGGATATTTTCTTTTTTCATCAGAACCGGAACCACTTCATCATCACAAACGCATCTTCCCCGTTTGCATAGTACTGGTCAATCCCGAACACGTGCCGGTAACCCAGCCGTTTGTAAAACTGCTGCGCTGCCGTGTTGGATACCCGCACTTCGAGCTGGACTGCGGTTGCAAGTTCGAGGGCAAACTGGTGTTCTACCCGGCGCACAAGCAGCCTGCCGATCCCTTTATGGCGGTACATCGGGCTGATCCCCAGGTTGCAGAGATGGCCGTAGATATTCTCGCCATTATCTTCGAGCCCACCCACCACAAAGCCCACTACCTGACCGTCGCAGACTGCAACAAAGTAGGTGGTCGGGTAATAGGTGAGCGCCTCTAAAAAGACCGGCATTTCCCACGGGTCGATAAAGCACTCTTTCTCAATAGCTACAATCGCCGCGAGATCAGAGGGTATTGCCCGCCGTATCAAGGGCAGCGGATAGGTCACAAGATCATGGGGTCGGATCATGTCGGGGTCTCCCACAATGGGGATATTGCTGTACTGCTGGGAGCCCGCAGGTCAAAGTTTTTGCCCCTGAACGGGCGGCAGCGGTGTGCGGAAATATAAGGGATCACACCCAACTTTTAGAGCAACTGTGTCTCCCTGTCCGGTGCTGGTGTTGGTATGGTAAAGATCTATCGTTTTTCCGGGGTGCGCCCCACCCGTGAATGTGCGCAGGCAATCGCTGCCGTTCCGTATGATGTCGTGACTGCAAATGAAGCCCGCAGGATCATTGAGAAAAAACCCGAGAGTTTCCTGCGCGTGAGCAGGCCGGATGCGGAACTGCCCGGCATCGACCCCCACGATGACAAGGTATACGAGCGGGCGCACGAGAACTTTGCAGCACTCCAGGAATCAGGAAAGATCCAAAAGGATCCCGAGCCGGGCATGTACGCCTACCGGGTGAAACAGGACGGGGATACGTTCCTTGGCCTCTGCTGCTGTCTTGATGTTGACGATTACCGGCAGAACCATATCCGCAGGCACGAGCAGACCCGGTACGACAAGGAAGAGGACCGGACCCGGCACATTGAAGCCGTAAAGGCGCACAACGGGCCGGTAGTACTCCTGTTCCGGAACAGCGGGGACATCTATTCGCTCATCAATGCACAGGTTTCCGGAGGCGCGGTTCCCGATGCAGAGGTGCGGACCGATGATGGAGATATTCACCAGATCTTCCGTATCACGGACCCGACCATCCTTGCCCGGTTCGAACAGCACTTCGCAGGCCTACCCTCACTCTATATCGCTGACGGGCACCACCGGGCAAAGGCGGCAGTAAACGTGGCTGACCGCAGGATCGCAGCAAAGGTCCCCTGCGATGAAGAAACTTTCCGGTTCATGGGGGTCATGTTTGCCCACGACAAGGTAAAGATCCATGGCTACAGCCGGTTGCTCATGGATCTGGGCACGTACACACAGGACACCTTCCTTGACGCTTTGAAAAAATATTTTGATGTCGAGCCGTACGGCAGGGTGGACGGACGCGGATTCAACATAAAACCAAAGTGCAAGAAACCGGAACGCTACCACGTTGTGCACATGTATCTTGGGGGCCAGTGGTATGAGTGCACGCGCCTGCTGGAGAAGAATGCGGCACCATTAGATGCCCTTGACGTGGCTGTGCTCCAGACGTGGGTGCTGGAAGGCATGCTCGGGATCACCGATCCCCGTGGCGATGCCCGGCTCCAGTATCTCGGGGGTGCCCGGCCGGTTGCCGATCTGGAACGGCTTGTCGACAACGGGGAATACCGGCTCGCGTTTGCCATGCAGCCGGTCCGGGTCGAGACCGTACTGTCCATTGCCGATGCCGGAGGCGTCATGCCCCCCAAGTCCACGTGGTTCGAGCCCAAACTCTTGAGCGGGCTTGTGGTTCACACGTTCGAGTGAATTCCGTGGTAAACCTGTACCAACCCCTCATCTTTATTCTTTTTACCGCGAAGAGTATACGGTATGATTACCATCGCACTCCCGAAAGGCAGCCTTGAAGCACAGACACTCCAGCTCTTCAAGGAAGCAGACCTTGAGGTCAAGCGCACGGACCGCGATTACAATCCCCGCATTGCTGATGATCGGATCGGCAAGATCAAGATCCTGCGCCCGCAGGAGATCCCCACGTACGTGGAGAAGGGCTATTTTGATATAGGCATCTCTGGTCTTGACTGGGTGAACGAGACCAACTCGGATGTCGTGGAGGTGGCCAACCTCTCGTACAGCAAGACCGGGGAAGGCAACGTAAAGATCGTGATCGCGGTCCACCGTGACGAGCCCATCGAAAATGTCTCCCAGATCCGCCCGAACAGCCGGGTGACGACCGAATACCCTGAGCTCACGAGGAAGTTTTTCGAAGATCTGAAAATTCCCGTCCAGATGTTCCATTCATTCGGTGCATCTGAGGCAAAAGTCCCCGATCTCATGGATGTTGTTGTCGACCTGACCGAGACCGGCACCACGTTGCGCAAGAACGGGCTGAAGATCATCGGGCAGATCATGGAGTCCCACACGGTGATCTGTGCGAACAAGGCAAGCTGGGCAGACCCGGTGAAGCGTCGGGAGATCGAAGAGATCCGGACGCTGCTCTTTGGCGTCATTGAAGCAAGAAACAAGGTGCTCCTGACCATGAACGTTCCTTCTGCATCGATGGAGAAGATTGTTGCAGCCCTGCCAGCAATGAAAAAGCCGACGGTGAGCCAGCTCCATGGGATCGATTATTACAGTATCCAGACGGTTGTGCAGAAAAATATGGTGAACCAGCTGATCCCCCGGCTCAAGGCGTGTGGGGCAGAAGATATCCTGGAGATCCCGATAACGAAGATTGTGCCGTAGCTGGGCAACAGGAGAAATTTATTTTTTCGATATCAATAACATAAAAAATTATCAGAAATACATCCATCATATGATGAAAAAAAAGGATTGAACAAATAAGAATATTATTCCAGCTTGATAAACGCCCTTGTTGATACATCACCTTTCGAATAGAGGGCAGAACCGGAATTTTCTTTTCCCCCCGGTGTGGATTCTGAGGCCCGTACGGTTATCCGGTAGATATCCCCCGGTTTCAAGGTGCTGGTATCAATTACGAATGAGTATGTGCCGCTATTGCCAGCGGGGGGTGAAATCAGTAGATTTGCATATGCCGGCCATAAATTTTGAGATGCTGCGCAGGAAACAGGATTTGAACTGGTCTCGGAACAGTACAACAGCTTCTCGTTCAAGTGTTTGTCCCCGTCATATCCAATCTTCCATGACACCGTCATGAGGTTCGGATCCGTTGCAACGGGCGTAACCAGCACATCTGTCACCGTGAGGGTTGTTGGTGTCCCGAAAGGATTATCCGCTTGACCCGGATGAATTGTCCATATTTTGGATGGCACAGTTACCGTCTGGCTTTTACCGGTGACCGTGTCGATGAAGGTGACTGGACTCTGATCGCCAAAGATCCCAATCGCACCAGCCTTTTTCATCTCGAACTGGATGTTTGCCATCCAGATATCATTCAGGATTATCTTACCTACATCGAAGTCCAGTTGCTTTGGGGTCAGCCCTGGGATAAGGGTAGGGTTCGTCCAGTTGCCGGTATCGTCACGTACGTATTCATAATACTGGTTCTTCGGGGGAATAACCGGGACCTCTGTGTACTTTTTCACCAGTGTTGAGGATGAGGCTCCTCCGCCAGGATTGTACACATATTCAAGATATTCATCTACTGCATCACCGGTAACAGCATTTCCGTCAACGGTGATTTTACCGAAGTCGGCTTTCAGCTGGGTCTGTCCGCCAGCCTGCTCGTTCAGCGCCCCGGCAATATCTGTGTAGATGGTCGCCAGTTGAGTGGGATCGCTGGCCGGGTAGTATTTACCTCCGGTATCCGTGGCGTACCGGGTCAGTTCATCACTACTCACATCAGATCCAAGGCCGATAGTGAATATCTTTATTTTTTTGCTATTTGCCCATGCAATAATACTGCCTGTTCCGACATCGGGGAATGACTTGATCGAGGGAGATGTCTTTATACTTTCGGGATCTCCCCCGGTATTCCATTTACCATCCGTCAGCAGGATGATCGCTCTTACGGGTCTCTCTGTCGAGTAAGCAGGAAACTGCGAAACCGCATTGTACAGTCCTTCACGTGTTGGAGTTCCCCCGGCAGGTACAATTCCGTCGAGACCTCCAGTTACCTCTGTCAGGGTATGCAAGTTCAGAACGAGATCATTGCTCGCGTAAACATTATCCCCGTAATCCTTCGGTTTCCCTGCATTGTAGTGAGCGTTGAGGTAGAGCTGGTGGGGGGAAGCTGGATCATATTTGTTGTAATAATACCCGGGACAACCGTTGCCACACTCATAAGCTGAATCGTCGGCTACCCAATACCAGCTACCATACACATGATCCCAGCTCCATGAGCTTCCCGATTTAGTCGGTGCCAGTTTCGCCCAACCGGATTCTCCATCATTATCACCAAAGGATACAAGCCCGATATGATCCTTTCCTTCCGTTAGTTTTGAGGAAAAAGTCAAAGCCGCATCCTTGGCCTGGACCATCCTATCAGGATAATCCAGCAGCATGCTCCCTGACCGGTCATTACAGAGCACGACATCGATTGGCTTTGGCTGGAGTGCTGCGCCGGTCCCCTTGATCCAGATCTTGACATTGATGATATCCCCCACATTGGGATCCAAGTTATCAATCTCCGATTCAACAGTAAGAAACGGATAATTCTTCCAGACAAACGTGATCTCCCGGGTCTTTACCTCGCCGGTCTTCCCATTAGTCCATGTAGCTGTCACTTTACAGGATCCCGTTGCTGCCTCATCGTACCCTGTCTCTCCCTTCTTGGCAAAGGTTCCCGGTAGGAACTGAACAGTTGCATAACCGCTGTCCATCGCAGTGGTGACCGTAGTTGGAGGGGTAAGTGATGATGAAACGGTTTCCGCGAACGTGCCTAGAGTGCCATCAGGCTTCGTGTAGGTAAGCGTGTCGGCAGACTTCGTGAAAATGACGGTCTCTCCCTTGACTGCATTGCCCGAGACATCTACCACCCGGGCTTTGACATCAACCGGTTTTGCCCCGTCAACATCCATGCTGACCATTGTCTGGGGGCTTGCTGTCAGGAACATGTCAACCGGGTCCAAGGCGGTAAATTCTACAGTCTGACTGCAGAAGCCAGACTCAAGTGTATCAGTACAAAGAAGCGTTGCATTCATTGCAGTAGTTGTTCCGGGAACAACTGGCGTGGCTGTAATGGTGTATATACCGGCGATGCTCTTCGCACCATAAGGTGTGGAAGCGATACCATCGGGACCCGTAATCAGATGGACTTCTTCCCCTGGCTTGGATGTCGTGACCCAGAGATCTGCATATCCAATAGGATTGTGATTTTTATCCAGAACCGTCCAGTAAAAGATAAAACTGTGCTCTGGATCCTTGCCATCGGCAGGCCAAGACGAAGGAGAGGGGTGCAGCTGGACCAGATAACACGGATCGCTGTCCGCTACGCCCGTGATAGTGACCAGGCCTCCCAGATATGATCCGATTGGGTAGATCTGGATGTTATTTGGCCCGGCAAGTGTTGAGACCCGAAGATCCACAGAAGCATTCCCTCCCCCATCTGTTGGAACTGTCAGATCCTGCACATATTCCGTGCCCTGCAGGAAGCCTGCGCCCCCGTCGCCTGACATATGGAGAACGATATTGTGGATTTCTGCCGTGTTTTTATTATCAACGGGATTATTCGAAATGTCTGTAAGTGGGATAACGATTTGGGTGACTGAACCCGCTGTCACTTTGAGCGGGTAATCAACTACTGCTCCCGATGGAATATCGTGATCAATTCGCTGGGTACAGCTGATAGGTAATATCGTCCCATCAGTGGAGGTAACGGTGGCATTGATGGTCACCGTCCCGCTCTTGGTCTTGCTCCGGAACACGGTTTGTGCGATACCGTCAATGCCGGTTGTTGCAGACGGGGAAGATAGTGTTCCCAAATCCTGTGAATCGCCCACAAGGGAGAAGACGACATTCGCTCCGGACACATCCGTTGCAGGCGACCCTTGCATGACGTGAACGATAATGGTAACCTGATCGTTACCGTTTGCAATAATCCAGCCGAGATTTGAGCTGACCATAGTCGAGGGGGTCAGGTCTGCGGCGGCTGTGATGCTCACCATGAAAAACAAGCCAAGTGCAATCAGAATTATGCGGTGGATCTTCAAACCTGATCCCTTCCTGAGCGATACATTATATTTTTGAGTATTTATATTTTTTTATATTGAAAAAAGTCATATTTTTTGTCAAATTTGCAAAATGATGAGTTTTGTTACCTTAATCAGTGTTTGCCCACCCGAGTGTTGCCTTGCAGGAGCGTACAAAAATTCAAGCAGATGAATCAACATAAATAGTTCATCACCACAAAAAAGCATGAGAAGCATACATGAGCACAACGGCCCGAAAGCATCTTACAGTCTTATTTTCACTTATCCTCGTACTTGCTACCTGTTTTACCATCGGTTGCAGTACGCAGCCACCCGCCTCTCCCCAAAATGAGACCGGAACGGTTTCCGATTTCGGGTTCCGGACCGAGACCATAACTCAGGAACAAAAGGCAATGCTTAGTTTCAGGGAAATTACTGCCGATCTTACTAACCTTCAGTTCAACACCGGGAACGACAGTGCAGTAAATCCCTCCCCAAAAAACCAGATCCTATTCGCCAGAGGAATCGGTCTTGACGAGGAGGGAAAGACCGTTAGTTGGACATTTGCGGTGCGCCACAACACCAGCACATCCATTGTCACCTATGACCCACAAGGCAGAACCATCGTTGCCTGGACTGGGGTCTTCCCCCAGAGGGAGATTCAGATGAATTCGATCATCACACCAGAAGATCTTTTCCTGAAGAACCGGGCGGCGATTATCAGGAACCCGGGTGAAAACCTGACAGGGTCCCGGGATCTTGCACTCTCGATGGATAACTATACCCTTACCGTTTCAGGAAATGGGGCTACACGAGTCATGGAATTTGATGCGAAGACAGGGGCGTTGAAATCATCCCATGACTGACGATTCCGGGATAATGTCGATAGATTTCCTGACAGGTTTCACGATATTCATGATTGCCTTTATCTGGGTGGCAACCATGGTACCGGGCCTGTTTATTGGATTGAAATCCAGCACGATCGATTACGATGCGATAGCTTACCGGACCAGTGTAATTCTTGTCGAAGATCCGGGCAACCCGGCAGGACCACCCGTTGACAGTAACGCGTGGGAATTCCTGGCAGACAGTAATAAAGTGGATATTAAACGGTTCGGGTTTGCCATTACAAAAGATTCCCCCCATATCCTCGATAAAAATAAAGTGAACCGTTTTTTCTGCTCTACGGTATATTCCTATCCCGATGATTATCGTCCACGCGTGATCTTCGGGGACAACCCCTACCGGTTCAATGTTTCCCTCATGGTGGTCGGCGAGGGACTCCTCTCTATTGGAGACGTTGTGCCGGACAATTACCCCTATGGGTATATCCGCAGGGATGTGAAGATCAAATCCTCGAGCAATACTACCATTGATTCCCGCATGATCCGGGAGTTTGGATTTAACAATTCAGAGAACGTTTCATACCACCAGTTCTCCATGCAGATCGATGGTACGAAACTCCTCAAGGGGGATATCACAGATTCCGCATACCAGATCAATCCGCAGAAGGATCGGATTATTATCAATATATCCGGTCTGAATGCCATTCCGGTCCGGCCACCCGGAATTCCAGAAAATAAATACGCAACTGCAAATCTGACCCAGATCCGGTTTTACAAATCATCGTACGGGGAAACAACACTCAACGATCTGGCCGTGAATGATGTGACCACGTATCTCTACATGGATGGAAAACCAGTTGCGACCCGCCCGCTGCCGCAACCACGTCCCGGGGTTGTGGAGAATATCTCTATGATATTCCAGCCGTCATTTTTCAAGTACGCATCCCCCACAGATACTATCTATATCAACCTGACCTTCGGGCTCGACTCTACCATTGATTATCCGTTCGGCCAGCAGTACCTGAATTCCACTACAAAAAGCCCCTTTGATTACAATTACATTCCGACAAATGTGACCCAGCCGACTCTCAACGATGCAGTCATGGAGGTGGCGGTATGGTAAACGATTCGGGCCAGCTATATACCATCGAGGGCATCGCCGCGGGCCTGATTATGCTCCTGACCGCATTCATTGTTGTCAACAGCACATCGGTATACACTGCGGGAGATACCCACATCAGCGATATGCAGCTGGAAGTACTGGGAAATGATGCCCTGAAGATGATGAACACTGCACCCAACAGTACAATCGTAAAAAGCCCCCTTCAGACAATTGTTGAACAGGATCGTTCCGAAACATTCAGTGAAATGTTTCTTAATATCGTCAATAACAAGACCGGAACTGACCGGGATCATGTCCAGTTTGCAGCAAATGTGACCTACGCAGATTTGACCGGATCCATCAACAGTACCAGCCTGAGTAATTCCGGGCGCCCACTTGTTGGAGGGGAACATCCCGTACGTGTTTCCGAGTGGGTAATTGTCGAAAAACGATTTCCCGATTGTTCTGCCCTCTCCTGTTCAGGGAAACATGCCGTTCTCGTGGAGGTACTCTTATGGCGGGATTAAAAGATGATGCACAGTGGATAGTGCTAATGGGATTTGTCGTGAGTTTCAGCCTGTTCTTCATTGCGATCGTTCTCAACCAGTCAACAGTAGTTGGACAGACAACCGCGGAGGCCGTACTGGAATTCCCGAAACATGATATCAGGGGCATTCGTGACGTGATCATTCAGACTGCTTATATGGATGACACCGATCCATTCAAAAACAAAACGAACGTGCAGAAAGATATCCATACTATGTCATTGGGCCGGCAGAATGCGGTGGTATTATTCTCAAATACCACGAGTGAGGGATTTACCTATGGTGAAATCCATTACAACAACGGGGTGGTGGAATATAATGAGGACTGGAGATCACCTTAGGAACCTTGATAGTGACGACGCCGGCGTGGCAACGATGATAGAGTACATCCTGATTTCCGGAATCCTGATGATCCTCTTTGTGGTGATGCTGCTTTTAGTCAATGCAAATTTCATGCAGGGGCCGGTGAACACTCTCACGTATTCAGCATTTACCGATATTAGTAACGGTATCTCCACCAGGATTGTTGACACGTATGCCATCGCCCCCGTCACTGGGAATATTACCTCACGGTTCGATATCCCGGATGATGTCGCGGGAAGGGGGTATTATGTTGAGATCGGAAATACTGTCGGGAGTGATCCAACAACCCAGACCGTCACAGTCTCGGGAGGCATGATTACCACCAATGTAGCGATTGCCGGTATCGGTTCTACCCAAAGGGCAATGGGAAATACTACCGGCACGGGACTGAATATGATAAGCTTTGATTCAAGAGGGTTTTAATGACGGGTAAAAACCGGATTTCATGCACTGCAGGAGTATCCGAATCAATCGGGTTTCTTCTCATATTCACTATTGTAATAGCCGGTATCGGGATGGTAACACTCTACGGTTACCCGATGCTGCTCCAACAGCAGACAAGTGCAGATGAACAGATCATGGAAAAGAACATAATCGTATTGCAAAACGACGTAAAAAGTCTCGCGTATAAGGCTGTGCCTTACAAGGAAACATCCTTAAAGATCGGGGGCGGGACGCTGGCGGTATTCGGTTCGGGATATACTCCTGCAACATCGTCGATAAAAATATACAACTCCACTACCATTTACGTGGATTCCTTCCATTCCGGGGATCTGATGTACTCCTCTGCGTCTGCCGGCACGGACATATCTCTCCAGAATGGAGCGGTCGTAAAACGCCCACACGCGGAGCCGGGATCGGTAATGCTCGCTGAGCCACGGTGGTTCCATGACAGCCAGACGAATACCATGGTCATTAATCTTGTCAATATTACCAGCACCGACATACTATCTCGGACAGGAGTGGGAACCGTCCAGATGGCCCTAGGAGAGACGCAATTCAGAATTGAAAGCCTCCCAGCAGGAGATATAGTAACTCTGGAATACACCCCAGACCCGACACAGGATTACTCGATAGCGTGGGATAACTATTTCCAGAAAACACAGGGCATGACACTGGTAAGTGGAACGCCAGGTACGGGATCGATACTGACGTATAACCTGCCACCAACCAACACTCTGGTGATCAAACAATACGAAGTGATCATCAGATCGCTCTGATCTTTTTTGGGCAAGTTAATTGAATACCAAACGGTTTTTATCCCGACAATAGGTCCAAAATTCTTTATTGAAGATCCGATCACTTTTTCGATTACCGAATGGATAAGCGTTCTCTCGTGAGTAAGGCACAGAAAACCTTGGACGGGCGATCTGACCGTTATCCGGAGCAATTCCGAAGATTACTGCACACCAGAATCGATCTCAATCCTCATCCTATCCCTGCACGTAAGGTAGTGCAAGCAGAACCAGCATCCCCACACCAAAGCAGACAATCATCACCCCGGATATCCGGTTGATAAACCTCAGTTTCTCAGCACTGATGCGGGAACGGACCGAACCTATCGATCCGCAGAGAATGATCCACCAGAGTGTTGAGCCAAAAAAAACACCCCCGACAAACTCCGATGCGGACAGAAGAGAATTTTCATAAAATACCACGCCAAAGCCGGGCAGGATTGCAACAAAGAAAATGAGCGTTAAAGGGTTGGCGATCGCGATGGCAACCATAGAAAGGTAATCCTTGACGTATGTTTCATGTTCGGTTTTCACCGTGAGGGGTGCAGGTATTATGAGGATGATGCGTATCCCGACAAGTATCAATACCACGCCGGCAGCGAGCCGGAGGGAGAACTGGTGAGCAATGATCAGCCCGGATATGGCAGTCAGGCCGAAAAAAGTGACGCCGGCATAAAACGAATCAGCCGTTGCCACCCCGATACCCGATACGATCCCGTGAAACCTGCCATCAGTAACTGCCCGCTGGATACACATGAGAGCAATCGGACCCACGGGTACAGCAAGCGTGAGGCCGATGATCATTCCCTGGATGAATAGACTAGGATCCATGTACGTACCTGTTCGGCTTTTCCACTCGTCTGACCGGAAGAACATTCGTCATGCCACAACATAGTTACGGGATGGTTGCTTCAAGGTGTGGCAAAGCTGCTGGCGATATATTCCTACCATACATTCCCTTTTGCCGATGTTGAGGATTTCGGTACGCGCTAAACATCTAACGAATCAGGGGCTGCCAGAATGTATCTGTCCTGACGTCGCGATTACGTTTACGGACAAGTGAACTTCCGAAAAAAATTATGAGAACAGAAAATGCGGGGAGCCGGATTCGAACCGACGAACTCCTTCGAGAATAGATCTTGAGTCTATCGCCGTTGGCCAGGCTTGGCTATCCCCGCTTGGTGTGGAATAATGTTGGCGAGGGGAATAAATAAGCTCACCTGATCACATAAAATCCGCCAAGCCCAGCTGCTGCTCCTTCTCCTCGCCGAACGTGGACTGGATCGCAAGATCGATAACTTCGACCCGCTGCTTGGTGTACTCCGAGACCTTGTACTTCCGGCAGATCTCGCGGGACATCTCGAGATACTTCTTTACCGAGCCTTCGTGCACCGTGGCGATGATGTTGCCATTGCACGGGTGCTTGCCCTTGAACTTGACGCACTTGCCCGAAAGCGGCATCCTGCGGTAGCTCGTGTTGCACTTCGTGCACCGGCACTTCTGCTTCGAGAACGCCGACAGGTTACCCATCAGGTCCCGGATGAAGTGCGTGTTGAGCACACGCTCCGCAACATCGTCAGCATCAACCGCCCGGATCTTCTCTGCCAGCACCAGTTCGGCCTCGAGCTTGTCGGTCATCGACTTGAGCTGGGTGTACATCGATTCGATAGGACCGGATGAGATATCCGAGGTGTCGTGGGTGAACTGGAACCCTTCGAGCTGGGCAGGAGTGCCGATACGGTTCTCGACCCGGTCAATGAGTTTTACAATCGTCTTGGGCTCGATATAGTTGAGGGCCCCGGTGTAGACTTCGATCGGGTAGTGATCGCAAACATCGACGTTCAGGGCTTCCTTGTCGATCTGGGCAGGATCGATTCGGCTCGTCAGCACGAGCGGGGCATCCATCGACCCGCCCCGGTTCTGGGGAAGGAACGAGCGCGAGAAGTTGATCAGCCCGTCCAACAGGAGCATGATGCAGTCCTCATCGCCATCGCACTGGCCGGTGAAGATCCCGTTTGCCACTAGGGTATGGTCGTCGGCAACGGTCAGGCAGTAAACCCGTTCCTCTGGGGCCGGCACGATATCGATGGCACGGATGCGATCCGAAATAACATTCATGCCCTCCAGCACCGGCAACGCGTCCCCGACCTTAAGTTCGAGCGCCCGTATCTTCCTGAGATACGCAGTATCCCAGACAAGCATCGCGTGATCGGGGGTGACAGCGATATCCTTTCCAAGCGCAGTCGTGATCCGGAGCAGGGTAGCCGGGGAGCGATGAATGGAGACCGTCGTGACCTTCCGGATATGCATCACGCCATTCGTATCGATGGCGCGGGTGAAATACGGGCGGGCCGGGTCCGAGTAATAGGTTCCGAGCTGGTCGAGACCCGGGCGGCTCACATCGAAATTTTCCAGCACGAACTTCCGGATAGGGTGCCGGGCCCATAACTTCCCATCATACACCTCGATCATCGTATCGCCAAAGAAACAGTTTCGCCGCTTGGCCGCGTGGAAGAATGGGTGGGCATAGCCTACATCTGCCCGGGTGAACCCGATGATCCGAGCAAGCACCCCGGCACTCGTGTGGGGGGCAAGGCCAATAACGAGATGCCCCACGAGATCATCGGGTTTCTCGATGTTGTAGAACGGGGGAAGGCCGTAGACTTTCACCAGCAGGTCGTCCATGAACTTTGCCACGCTCACCATGTACTCGGCGCAGGAATCCGAGACAAGGAGATCCTGTGCATGGAGCTCGACCACTTGTTTGCCATTCTGGAGATCATATCCGTGCGTGTCTTTGGTGTAGCCCAGCGATCGGAGTTTCTCGACCGGCACCCGCACTTCATCGGGACGGATGTGGGTGAGGGGCAGGTCGATCATGTCAAACCGCGTAGTCCCATCCTTAAAGACCCAGATGTTCTGGATCCCTCGCAGAACCCCCTTCTCCATAGCCTCGACGGACTTCTCCTTCGAGATCATGCCCTTGACTCCCTTGACGAGCGCGACCGCATCGGTTTTCATCCCGAGACGGGCCATCACCTTGGCATATTCCCCTTTCACATCCAGCTTGATCCGCTGGGAGCAGGTGGCCTGTCCGTCACATGCGGGACACCGGGGCAGATCAGTTTCCCTCCCGCACTTGGTACAGGTGAAAACTGCGACAGTATGCCCCCCGCACTTGTCGCACCGGTTGAGATACGTGATCTCCCCACACTGGGAGCAGCGCCGGCGGCCGACTTCGATCTCGATGATCCCGCTCTCCTTCTGGATGCCGATCTCGGTATCGTTCTGGTCCATCTGCTCGATATGAGTCGAAGCGGACTGGAACGACCGCCGGGCACCCCCGGTGTCTCCGAGGGGGAAGAGGACATGCGGGGGAGGATTCATCTTCCGGGGCTTGGATTTCCCCGGCCTACCCATACGCCCGCCAATCCGCGTTCCCGAACGCGAACGCATCTTAAACCCGGAAAGGTGCTTGACAAGGTCAAGCTGGTTGGTATCCGTGGCATTGTCCCAGACAACACCGCGTTTCTTCAGCGATTCATCCAGCCCAAGGCAGGCGATGAATGCAGGGTACAGCTGGATCTTCACGTACCCGTCCCGCACGATGTGGGGGATGAGCAGGGTTTCGAGAATATCCTTGGTCACCGGTTCAAGCGGGAGCTGGAGATTGTCATCGACAATCTTCCCGGTACCCGCAACCGCATCGGCAAGCGTGCGGATCTGGTCCATGGTGATATCGTCCCAGAACCACGTGTAAGCGGGATGGAGATACCCCCCGGCCCGGGCAAATGCCAGCGCCTCCCCCTCGTCTTTTGGGGATTTTGTGCCCGGTTCGCTGTCGAGAAGCCACCACTCGTCGCAGTAGCCGGAAGGTACCAGCGGGTGGTTGTTTTCTAAAAATTCCCCGTACGAGATAAGAATCTCTCCCACGTCAAGGATCCGCTCGATCACGGGCTGGAGCCGCTTTGCCGTGGCTTCGTCATCGATCCTGAGCACGTCGCCACTGGTCAGGCGCACGGTCGGACCTTCGATCGAATCCACCGGCACGACCCCGCAGGCCTTGCCCGGCCGCTCGGTCTTCATCTGGGTGCCGGTTGCAAGGAACTCGCCCAGCACATACAGGGTGGACGGGTGAAAGCCGGCTGTGGCAAACCCGGTGTTGCGCGAACGGCCGTACCGGAGCCGGAATCCGCCTTTTCGCATCGGGTAGGCAAAGACCGGCCTCCCACCAATCAGGTCGCGGAGGTACTTGTCGAGGGGCTTGACACCCACAAATTTCTCCTCGTCACCGGACTTCGAGGCACCGGCGATGAGTTTGTCGAGCCAGTCCCAGCCCTGCATCTGCATCTTCTCAACCCGGCTCTTGAGCTTGCGGGCCTTGCCGGCGATACCTTCCCCGATAACAAGCGCCATCCCGCCCCTTACCGTGTTGGTCTCAACACGTTCGAGATTACGGTGCCCCGACACTTCCTCCTGCTCGGTGGCTTCGCCATCGATGCAAACCGGGCAGTTCTCGATAATCAGCCGGATCTCCGCCTCGCTCGGGAGATACTGGAGGTTCATGATCGAGTTGTACTGCCGGATCTCCTCGATATATCGTTCCACCTCCACCTCCCTTGGGATGTACCGGTTGATGCCCAGTTTCTGGCGCACGTAATCACCGACAAGCACCGAAAGTGCCTGTGCCGTCCCCCCGGCACTCCGGATGGGTCCGGCATAGAAGATCATCAGGTACTGGCTGCCGTCGTCGTTCTTGCCGAGCTCGATCTTTGCAATACCTTCTGTCGGTGCTGCCACGACACCTTCCGTGAGCAGGGCCATCGCCACGCGGATGGAGTGGTCAAGGATTTCATTCACCGAAGTCTCGCCAAACTTTCGGGCAACAAAATCGTCACCGATACGGAGTGCAATCTCTTCACGCGACATCTGGGCTTCGAGTTCACGGATCCGCACCGCAACGCCCTTGATCCCGAGCAGGGCTTCCACCCGGTCGGCAAGATCGCTTGCAATGGGGATCTCGACATCGAGAGAGGGGTCGAGGCCCCGGGAACGGGCTTCCTTTGCAATCGCTATCGCGTGATGCAGACCATCCAGGAGGGACTTTTCATACGCCTCCATCGCGGGCGAGAGCACTAACATTACCGGTACGATGGTCCGGGAGGAGATTTATCCCTTCGGTTTATCGCGTTTTAAAAAAGGCTTATTCTCATTTCATGGGGGCGAGAGGAGTGAGTAAATCGTTCCCTGCTCAAGCCTTATCGTTCTCACCCTGAATCTTCTCCACCATCGAAGGAATACCCGTCTCGCCCATCTGCCAAAGGGTCAGCGACGCACAGGTGCGGAGGAGTGCATCGGCATCATCCAGCCGCCGGGTGAGCGGCTCAACCGCAGGTTTTCCTATCCGGCAGAGCGCACGCGAGAGATTGCCCCTCAGGTCTGCATCATCGCTCGCCATTGCATCAATGATTGGTTCAACGGCAGGTGCACCCATATTCCCGAGAGCCGCTGCGGCATAGCGCCGGAAATCCGGTTCCTTATTCACCTTCATCGCAGCAATCAGGGATGCAATTGCCAGCCCGCCGATCCGGGAGAGGGCAACTGCCGCGTACCAGCGGTGATCATTGTCCGTAGCATCGGCAAGTGCCTTTACCAGGAACGGTACCGCACATGCACCATACTCCCCGAGTGCCTGTACCGCCTCGTGCCGGATATCGATAGACGCGTTTCCCAGTGCAGCGATAAGATCCCCGATCTTCTGGTCATCGGATTTGCCGGGGACATCTTGGGAATTCTGCAGTGTCATGATAACCTCAGTTTATGGTATTATCCTTCTTTTTTATGGTTCCTTCCCGTATCCTGCATACCAGCGGTCCGACCGCCGGAATCAGGATTGCATCGATGGCATCGGCTATCGCCTTCCTCTCATTATCATCCGCATTTTCGAGAAGCTGGATAAGGGGCTCAATCGCATCTGCGTTCTTAAGCTCCCCGAGCGCAGTCATGACTTCGATACGGGTCTCCCCCTTTGCACTCTTTAAAAAACCCAGCAGGGGGCCGAGCGCAGGAGTACCGATTGCAGCAAGCGCAGCCGCAGCTTCTGCCCTGACCATCACCTGCTCATCAGCAAGTGCCAGGATCAGGGGTTCAACGGCAAGGGGATTTTTTATCTTCCCCAGTGCCAGCGCGGCCCCCCACCGCACACCTGGTTCATCGTTTTTGAGGGCATGCATGAGAGAGGGAATTGCCGGTTCGCCGATCATACTAAGTGCGTGGGCAGCCCGGCTTCTCACAAACCGGTCTTCATCGGAAAGAAGCCGGATGAGGGGTTCAACGGCATCCGGGTTCCCGATCTCACCGAGGGCGATTGCCGCTTTCCAGCGGACATCGTCATCCGGGTACTGAAGGACTGCAATGAGCGGCTCGACTGCGGGATTTCCTATCTTCGAGAGTGCTTCTGCCGCTTTCCACCGCACCCCGCTGAACTCGTCCCGTTTTAATGCATTAATGAGTGGCGCGACCGCCTTTTCATCCCCGAGGTTTCCCAGCGCTTCCGCCGCCTCGTACTGCACAACCGGGTCCTTGTGTTCCAGAAGGCGGGCAAGACTTGCAATATCCCATCGTCCCTGAAGATTTTTTACATCCGGTCCGAAGAGTCCGGCGCGAGTGAACCGTTCAAAAAAAGCCATTTCCACGACAATTGGCACCATCAGGTAAAGAAGACGTTTGTACCTGAAAACCGACGGGATAAATTCCATCTGATGATACTTTGGCAAGAAAGAGATAAATGGATTGTGTGTTGTTCGCAGGGTGAGGGGATCTCTCGAAGAGAGATGGATGAACATTCCGATGAGGTTCAATAATATCAGTGAACATTTACCGAAACGAAATTCTCTGTTTCGGAAAACCGGGTTCGGGGGATTGTTTCTCAATCCGGGATGTAAGAATCCCGGTAAGATACCAAAAGGAATTTTTCCGGCAATATTCGACTGATCACAGGAATGAGCAGGATCACTGTTTTGTGATAGGCAGGTGAATACTTACTATCAACAGCGCTCTGTACGGCGCTCTGCACAGGAACAGACTACCATGGAACAGCTCTTAATCGTCAATATCCTGCTTGTTTGTATTTTCATCGTCGTACTGGTGCTGCCGTTCAAAGTCAGAAAAATAGAGGAAAATCTTGAGGTCTTCCTGTTCATCTGCGGAACTGCGGCCCTGACTGCGGCCAGTTTTGCCGCAGTGAACGGGGAAACCTTCGGGTGGACAACGACAATCGTTCTCGAGGCACTTTCCGCTCCGATCATGATCACGACAGTTGCCGGTATCCCTGTCGGCATTGTCCAGATCGTGCTCATCATGGGATTGATCATTTATTTTGCCCACACGCAGATCAAGATCGCAATCCAGGCGATAGTAGACCGGATCCCCCTTTCTGTCATCGTCTTCTTCCTGATCTGCGGTCTTGGGATCATTTCCAGTGTGATCTCGGCAATTCTTGCTGCCATCATTCTTGTTGAAATTGTCTGCGCACTCCCGCTCGGGCGGCAGGAAAAGATCGGCGTTACCGTGATCTCCTGTTTTTCCATTGGCCTGGGAGCCGCCCTTACCCCGCTCGGAGAGCCGCTCTCCACGATCGCAGTCTCAAAACTGATCGGTGATCCGTACCATGCGGGTTTTACGTTCCTTTTCAATCTGCTGGGGATCTATATCATCCCCGGTATCCTTGCACTTGGGGTTCTCGGGGTGGTTTACTTACGGCGACAGGGAGCCGGCGATGAAGGACTTGAGTGTAACCTTGTCCGCGAGAGTATCCGCGACGTTGTAATCCGCGCAGGAAAAGTCTACCTGTTCATCATGGCCCTCGTCTTTTTAGGCGAGGGATTCAAGCCGCTCATCCTTGAGTATATCATCCAGATCCCGTCAGAGGGCCTTTACTGGGTGAACATCGTGTCTGCGGTGCTCGACAATGCAACCCTTGCAGCCGCAGAGATCGGACCGCAACTCACCCTGATCCAGATTAAAAGCGCGTTAATGGGATTACTTATCGCAGGAGGCATGTTGATCCCCGGTAACATCCCCAATATTATTGCAGCAGGCAAAATGGGCATTACCAGCAAAGAATGGGCGAGATACGGTTTACCCCTTGGTTTTGCCCTGATGTTGGTCTTCTTTGTAATTCTTTTCGTGCCGGCATATCTCGGCATTGCATAATTATCCTTTTTCCCGACTGCACGGGATTTTTAGTTTCAGTGGTTCCGGAAAGGATCTGCCCGCATGATTTCCTGTGAGAATCGCAGGAAGCCCCGACCGAATCACGTTTTTCCCCCAATAAAATATAAGAAACTATTTATTCACACCAGATGGTATAAACCAATTAATATATCCGGGGGTATCTCAGCGCAATGGTCCAGGACATTCTCAAAGCAATTGATGCTCTGAAAACCACGACCGTCGGGAGATGCCGCCAGCGAATCGAAGAGGCAGCCCGGAAAGCACGTGAATTGCGGGGAAGCGGGCGGACCGAAGAAGAGAGGAAACAATCCGGATCCTGCGAACCGCAATGCGGGGTTACCTCAATCCTGAAACGCAGGCACGGGCTGTAACGGGGGTTAAGGAATGGAAAAGACGCTGCTGCAACAGATCCGGGAAAAAGAACAGGATGTGGCAAAAAAGATCGAGGATGTGAAAGCCGGGACGGAAGCATCCATTGCTGCAGCAAAAACTGATGCCGAAAACCTGCTCTGCACCGCAGACGCCGAAGGAAAAAAAGCGTCTGAAGAGATATACTGGCGGGAGAAAGGTCTGGCCGAGGCCCGGGTTGAACAGTTAAGACGGGACGCGACACGCGATGCGGAGACAATCGCAGAAAAAGGCAGGAAAAATATTCCCGCAGCAACAGATGCCATCGTGCGCTATGTGACCATGGAATAGTCCGCTATTCGGAGAGGTTTCCTGTGCTCCAGCAGATGAAACGAATCCAGGTGATAGGACCAAAACCGGCATTCAATCAGGTAGTTGACCTGTTGTACCAGGAAGGAACGCTTCATCTCGAAGACGTTTCCCTGGCAGTCTCCCCGGATGAGATCCCGTTACAGAAAGTGGTACTGGATACCGCAACCTCCGTTGCGGATGTATTGGGAAAGATCAACGGTATCTTTTCAACACTTCCCACGATAACCGATGATCCGGCACGCCAGCGGGAACTCTTACACACAATCCGGAAGGAGAGCCATGAACAGGTTCTGGAACGGGCACAGGATATCATCGGGAAACTGGAATCCACTACCCGCAATCTTGCATCCCGGAAGAGTGAACTCTCCTTAACCATCACGGCCCTGAACCGTTACTCAAAAGTCCTTGAAATACTCCAGCCGCTCGAACGCGAACTGCCCATGCTGGAGGGATTTGAAGTCACGATTCTTTTGATCCAGAAGGAACACAGCGAAGTTGTCGACCTGATAAAAAAGGAACTGGAGAGCATCACCAATAACGAGTTCGAGATGACATCGACAACGGTTGATGCTGAGACGCTTGCCGCGATCATGATCTTTAACAAACGGCATTCCGAACAGGTCCACTCCTTCATCTACTCGGTCAACGTGAACGAAGTGCGCCTGCCCCGGGAATATATGGGAAAGCCGTTTTACGAGATGTATGCCCTGATCGAGGAGAACAAGCTCCACGCCGGTACTGAAATTAAGAAGATCGAGGAGGAACTGTTTACGCTTTCCTCTGCCTGGTACCAGGAACTCTCGGTCTTAAAAAAGATCCTTGAGGATATGAACGATGAACTGGGTGCTTTTTCGAATTTTGCCCTGTCGGAATATACGTTCGTCATCATGGGCTGGATTCCCAAAAAGAAGATGCAGACAGTAAGAAAATCCCTGGCGGACCGGTTCGCCAACCGGGTGGTGGTTAAAGAACTGGACACGACAGAAAAGGATATGGAGGCAGCGCCGGTCTTTTACGATAACCCGCGCTGGGTAAAACCCTTTGAGATCATCATGCAGCTGGTCGCCCCTCCCCGGTACCGGGAGATCGATCCATCGCCGATCCTTGCCATCTTTTTCCCGCTCTTCTTCGGGCTCATGGTAGGCGATATCGGGTACGGGATCGTTATTCTCCTGATCGCCCTGCTCATCAAAAAGAGATTAAAGGACATGACATTTGCCGTCAGTCTTGCCGATATCCTCATCATCTCGTCGATCCCGACCATCATCTTCGGGTACCTGTTCGGCGAGTTTTTCGGGGATTTCGGTGAGATGATGGGCTGGCTGCACCCGGTGCAGTTCCTCGGTATCACGTGGAACCGGGTCGAGGCAATGATCCCGATGCTGATCCTCGCGATCATGATTGGCGTCATCCATGTCTTTTTGGGTCTCATCATCGGCATGCGCAACGCGATCATAACAAAAAGCAAAAAGCACCTTGCTGAAAAAGCCGGCATGCTGCTCATGCTGATCGGGCTCATCGTTGCCCTGGTAACGCTGGCAGAAATCGCTCCGGAGACCGGGATTTATCCCGCCGGTGTTCTCGTGATCATCGCGCTGCCCCTGATCCTTTTTGGTGCGGGAGTCTTTGGGACGATCGAGGTCATGAGTACGGTGGGAAACATCCTTTCCTATGCCCGTCTGATGGCGATCGGTATGGCGTCCGTGATTCTCGCGATGGTGGCGAACCGGCTGGGTGAGTCCTTCGAGATCGCTGCCATTGGGATCATTGTGGCGTTGCTGCTGCATGCACTGAATATTATGCTTGCGATGTTCAGTCCCTCGATCCATTCGATGCGTCTGCATATCGTGGAGTTCTTCTCGAAGTTCTATTCCGGGGGCGGTGTGGTGTATAAGCCGTTCCGGAAGGCGGTGGTGGAGGAGGGTAAGTAGAGTTCGGGGGGCTGGTGTTGGAGCGGGGCCGGGGAACGGGAATTTCCCGTATTGGTTAATCATTTGGACCAATGGGTGCCGGGCTTTTTTTAGTGGGGTTTGGTTAACTTTTTTTTCAATCAAAGTCCGGTTAAAAATTTTTAATCAAAGTCTGATATTTTTTTTTAAGCAAGGTCCGATTGAAAAATAAAATTCGAAGTCTGGCTGGAATTTTTTGAGCAAGATCCGATTTGAAAATTTTAAGCAGAGTCTGGTTGAAAAAATAAAATCAAAGTCCAGCACCCCCACCCCGGTTTTCTGCAAAGAGCCCCTCACTAATTTATTATACTGACCGGAAAAAGAGAGTACCAGGAACAACAGGCCATGACACTGTGCGAAGTACGAACCAGCGGGGATATTACCATTGTTGTAATGCCCCTCCAGATTGACCATGTCGCGGCATTGACACTGGACCACGAGCTCCATGAACTCGCCCTCCGGGAACCAAAGGGACTGTTCTGCGATTTTTCATCCACAAAATACATCTCCAGTTCCGGGCTCCGAATCATTCTCAAGACTGCAAAGACCGTAAAAGCAGCGGGAGGCCACTTCGGGGTCTTCTCCCTTACGCATTTTGTCGACCATATATTCTCCCTGTCCGGGTTCGCTCAGGTTGTCTCCATCTACGATACCGAAGAAGGGGCCATCCGGGCGGTTACCCACTAGGTCCTACTTTTCTAAAATAACCAGAGGTATCCGGCAACAACAAAAAAGAGCCGGATTGCGATCACCAGCCAAAAGCCGTTCCCTGAAATCCCGCGAAAAACAGATCAAAATATTCAACTAAAATCCAACAGGAAAAACAGATTCTGGATCCAGCCATAGTACAGATTAAGGACCTCGCATCGCAGCTTCTTTCTTCTCCTTCGCCTTCTTTTTCTTCTTCTCAAGAATGCTCTTGACCTTCTTTAACCGGAACAGGTCCTCGCGTTCCCGCTCCTCGATAGCGTTCTTGATGTACTTCGCCTGGCTTTTCAGTTCGGGGATCAGGATCTGCTCCAGTGCATTGACCCGCCGGCGGTTCATCTGGATCTCCGACCCCAGCCGCCGCATGGCAGTCTCGGTCTCGGCGAGCTGGATGAGCAGGTCCAGCTCGGCTTCGAACCGCTCGGCGGTCTCATCAATCCTCCCGCTCGTGGAGATGATCCCGTAGCCCCGTTCCATCATACTTTTCGAGATCCGTTTCTTCTCGATCACTGGGACCGGGACACCCATAATGTTCTTGCCGGTGATATCGACCGTGATCGATCTCCGCGTGGCAAAAGATGCGGATTTGAGCGTGACCGGATCATCGACTGCCTGGGCAATCATGAGGGCGAGATCGGCTTCCTTGGAGACCAGTTCCAGCTCATCGCGGGAGTTCGAGACGGTGTTTAAGATCTTGAAAAATTCCTGGATGAGCGCATCCATCTTCTCCCGTAAGAGATCCCGGCCCTGCTCTGCAAGCTTGATCTGGGATTTCTTCCGCATCAGCTCCATCCGGGTGGGCTTGACCTGCTCCATATCAGCCTCCGCCCGCTTCCTTATGCAGGGGATGGTATTTCTGGATGTGTTCCCGTTTAATCCGCTTGAGTTCTTCTTCGGGAAGCATGGCAAACAGTTCCCATGCGATTCTGAATGTATCCTCTATCGACCGGTCTTCATCGCCCTGCGAGATGAACTGCTTCTCAAACCCATCCGCTAACTTCAGGTATTTTTTATCCAGTTCCGTCAGGGCTTCCTCCCCGACAATCGCCACCAGCCGGCGCAGATCCCGGCCATAGGCATACGATGCGTACAACTGATCGGCAACTCCCCGGTGATCTTCCCGGGTCTTGCCGGTCCCGATCCCCAAGTTCATGAGCCGGGAGAGACAGGGAAGGGCATCAACCGGTGGATATGCTCCCCTGCGGAAGAGGTCCCGGGACAGGACAATCTGCCCTTCGGTGATGTATCCCGTGAGATCGGGCACCGGGTGGGTGATGTCATCGTCCGGCATGGTCAGGATCGGGAGCTGGGTGATCGAACCTTTCTTTCCTTTCAACCTGCCGGCCCGCTCATAAATCGTGGAGAGGTCCGTGTACATATAGCCGGGATAGCCCCGCCGGCCGGGCACTTCTTCCCGGGCAGTCGAGATCTCCCGGAGGGCTTCGCAGTAATTGATCATGTCGGTCAGGATTACGAGCACGTGCAGGTGGTGGGTGAACGCGAGGAACTCTGCGACCGTCAGCCCGCACCGGGGGGCGGCGAGCCGTTCCACCGTGGGATCGTCGGCGAGGTTCATAAAAAAGACCACCCGTTCGAGCGCCCCGGTCCGCTCGAAATCCCTCGTGAAGAAGGACGCTTCCTTGTGGGTGATACCCATCGCAACAAAGACCACGGCAAACTTCTCCCCCTCACCCCGCACTTTTGCCTGCCGGGCAATCTGGGCTGCAAGCTTGCTGGCGGGAAGACCCGAGCCGGAGAAGATCGGCAGTTTCTGGCCCCGCACCAGCGTGTTGAGCCCGTCGATTGCCGACATGCCGGTCTGGATAAAATCCGCCGGCTTGTCCCGTGCCGTGGGGTTAATGGGCGTGCCGGCAATATCGAGGATCGCCTCCGGTATGATCTCCGGGCCCCCGTCACGGGCTTTTCCCACGCCACTGAAGACCCGACCCAGCATATCCAGTGACACATTGATCCGGGCGGGTTCGCCGGTGAACCTGACCGTGGTATCCGTTGTATCGATACCCCGGGTGCCTTCGTACACCTGCACGACAGCGTGATCTTCTGATATGTCAAGTACCTGTCCGGTCCGGACCTCCCCATCCCGCAGGGTGATCCGGACGATCTCCCCGAATGAGGCGCCTTTGACACCGTTGACAAAGATTAAGGGGCCCGATACATAATCGATTGTTTTGTACTCTTTTGTCACCAGCGAGACGGGTTTCATCGCTCCACCTCCAAAGACAGCAGCTGTGTATCGATCTCGCCGATCATGTCCCGGATACGGTTGACTTCCTGGATCTCCTTCATCCGCCCGATATCGGCTTTGAGGGGGAGTCCCTGCACCTGCCGGAGCGTGATGCCCCGGTTCATCCCTTCGATCACGCGGTCATAGTACGTCAGGATCACCTTGAGCATCAGGTACTGTTTTTCAATGGGACAGAATGAGTCCGAATCACTGTACGCGCTCTGCTGGAGGAAGTCCTCGCGGATCATTCGTGTCACATCAAGGATCGCCTTCTCACTCTCCGGCAGGGCATCAGGCCCCACCAGCTGCACAATCTCCTGCAGCTCGACTTCCTTCTGCAGCAGGTACATGGATTTCTCCCGCAGTTCGCGCCAGTCGGGGGCTACATTTTTCGTGTACCAGTCACCGATGCTGTCGAGATACAGCGAGTAGCTCTTGATCCAGTTCACCGAGGGGAAATGCCGGCGGTACGCAAGGTTCGTATCCAGCGCCCAGAAGGTCCCGACCACCCTCAGCGTGTTCTGCGTGATCGGTTCGGAGAAGTCCCCGCCCGGCGGAGACACAGCCCCAACCACCGTGATAGAGCCGTTTCGCTCCCCCGAACCCATGCAGACGACTCTGCCCGCCCGCTCGTAAAACGCAGACAGCCGTGTGGCAAGATAGGCAGGGTAGCCCTCTTCGCCGGGCATCTCCTCGAGTCGTCCGGATACTTCCCGCAGTGCCTCGCCCCACCGGGAGGTCGAGTCTGCCATCAGGGCGACATCGTACCCCATGTCCCGGAAATATTCTGCAATGGTGATCCCGGTATAGATCGAGGCTTCACGGGCAGCAACCGGCATGTTCGAGGTGTTTGCAATCAGGATTGTGCGCTGGATCAGGGGGAGATTGGTTCGCGGATCCACCAGTTCGGGGAACTCTTCGAGCACGTCGGTCATCTCGTTGCCCCGTTCCCCGCACCCGATATACACAACCACCTGTGTATCGGACCATTTGGCCAGCGTCTGCTCGGAGACGGTCTTTCCGGTCCCGAACCCGCCAGGGATCATCGCCGTCCCGCCTTTTGTTACCGGAAAGATGCAGTCAAAAACCCGCTGGCCGGTGATCAGGGGCAGGATCGGGTCAAGTTTCTTCTGGTGCGGCCGGGGAATCCTGACCGGCCAGACCTGCATCATCGGCAGATGGACAGAAGAATCAAGCGTGCAGATCGTTTCTTCCACCGTAAACTGGCCGCTCCGGATATCGGTGACGGTACCGGAAACATGGTGAGGTACAAGGATCCGGTGCTCGAAGTGAAATTCCCGTACCGTTCCTAAAATATCTCCGGCAGCTACCTTATCACCGGACTTGACAGAAGGGACAAACTCCCATTTCTTCTGGCGGTTGAGCCCCGGGGCCGATATCCCCCGGGCAATAAAATCCCCGCAGAGTTCCAGGAGCACCGGCAGGGGGCGCTGCACCCCGTCGTAGATTGAAGCAAGGAGCCCGGGACCGAGCTCGACTGACAGGGGGTTTTCCGTATTTTCCACCGGCTCGCCGATCGTCAGGCCTGTGGTGTCTTCATAGACCTGGATGACCGCATCATCTCCCTCAAGGCGAATGATCTCTCCCCGGAGCGCCTCTTCTCCCACCGTTACCACATCATACATTTTTGACCCTTTCATACTCCGGGCAATGATGACGGGTCCGGAAATTCGTGAAATCGTTCCTTTTATCATACCATCACCTCTTCAAAACGATATTGTACCCGATCGCTTTTCTCAGGAGCCGTTCGATGTATGTCCTCCGGTCAACCTCTTTGGACTTCGAGGGGATCGGGATGATGAGCGGGCGGTGCATCTTCTCGATCCGATCCATCAGTTTCTCATCCAGAGAGAGCATGAACTCCTCATTTACCGCAACAATACCGATATCGTCCTTGTACAACAGCGGGGGGATCACTTTTCTCGCCTCTTCCAGGGTTCCCGCTTCAAGAACTTCCACACCGGCAAGCCGGAACCCGGATGCCCGGTCCCGGTCGGTAACGACGACAAATTTATACATAGACGAGCTCCTCTTTAAGTTGCTCTATCGGGAAATCTGCCGTCTTGCACCGGGAGATGATCCGGATATTGGTAATCTCGTTATATTTTGCCCAGAAATACCCGATCACCGAGGCCACGCTCAGGGGATCACCTAAAAAGGCGTTCACGCCTTTTTGTACCAGGTACTTTTCCAGTTGTTTTTCTATCACCGAGATTTTCTGGGTCCTCATGGCGGAAGGAGGCAGGTCTGCAAGGAACCGGTAGGGGGTGGTTTTGAGTTCCTCTACCACCTCTTCAATCGAGTGCAGGGAGAGGAGATGATCGAGCTTCCGGGAATCGAACTCCTTCCCGCCGCTGAGGAGGTATTTTTTTGCTTCAAGGGGATCGATGTGGTCCCGGATCATCCGCAGGATTGTCCTGAGGTTCACCACATCGATCTCTAACGAGATGATATTCCTGATAAGGCCGTTATTATACGTGGGATTTTTGACCTGTTCGAGTGCATCTGCATAATAGTATTCGTCGAGGGCACATTCGAGCAGGGCAAGGTCACCGGCCTTTAAAAACGCCGGGTACTCTTCGGTCAAGGGTTTGGCATACCTGATCTTCCACGTGGCAAGCATATCGACAACAGCCCTGACATCCGGCTGCCGGACAAGTTCGATTATCGTTGCTTCGTCAAGTTCCCCGGCGGGTACGAGGCATTCAAGGATCTCTTCATTGGTGATATGGATGTTCTTCCCGCGGAGGATCGTTTTGATGTTCTGGATATCCCAGCGGTGCAGGAAGATGGTGATGTACTGTTCCGCTTCTTCCGTTTTGACAAATCTCAGGATCTTCTGGAACGTCCGGACAAAATTTTTTCGCAGGGCGTATTCGATGCAGAGCACGCCGGAATACTGGACTTTTGCTTCGATGATATCAGATTTGTAAGGCGTGTTTTCCAGGTCGGCTATGAGGGACTCGAGATCCGGCTGCAGTACCAGGTTATCAAGCGCACGCTGGTCCAGCAGGCGGCTTTTCATCCCCCGCATCCGTGCGTTGATATACCCCCAGTCCATCTCAGTCACCTGTCAGGATCGAATAAATCTCCAGTTTTTTTAAGTCCCCTGCCCGTTCCATCCGGGATTCCACAGTATTTGAAATGATGACCGACCGGTCGGGCAGACAGGCTACCAGTCCACCTGCCGATACAAGGTCCGGGATAATCTCTGCGTGGAGGTTTAAGGAGGCGAGCGTTTTCCTGCAGAGTTCTTCATCCCGTTTGTCCACGTGAACATGGAATCCGCCCACCTTAAGAGACGCTGCTGCATCCACGGTGAGTTTTTTAAAAATATCCGGGTATTCCGGGTCGTCTCGTAACCGGGACAATCGAAGCTTCGCCTCGTTAAATGCCGCCAGAAAAAGTTGTTCTTTGATGGTGATCAGGCGCGCTTTATTCTCTGCACCTGCAAGGTACATGAGTTTGTTCTTCTCAATGGCAGCGGTTTTCTCTGCATCAGAAATGTGTGATTGCCGTATCTGTTCAGCCTGCTCGCGTGCTTTTTTTCCGAGGCTTTCGATAGTTATACGTGCAGTTTCCTTAAGTTCCCGCTCCCGCTCCTCTGCACTTTCGTCAACCGATTTCAACAGGTTTTCATACGCCACCAGAATCACCCGCAGTTATTTCTGACTTAAAAAAACCGGAGTTTATGCCTGGACATAAATCCTGTCCTTTAAATGACCAAGGGGGTTATTGTTCCGGTGAGAGAACGCAAATCCACTTTAAGTCATTCCGGAATTTTCACTTCTACTTGACCATCAGGATGATCATGGAGGCGACGACAAACCCCAGGATCACCAGGGTCTCGGGAATCGCTTCTAAAATAATGATCGTCCCGGCGGTTTCCGGGCGTTCGGCAATCGCACCGGCCCCGGCAGAACCAATCCGTGACTGTGCCATACCTGTTGCAATTGCACCTCCGGCAAAGGCAATTGCTGCTCCAATGGGAACTTCCCAGCCAACCATTTTAGTACCTCCCAATGATACAACCTAAAATGTTATACCCATATTAATGTATGGGAATAAAAGTGGCCGATAAAAATGGGATATCGTCGGTAGCTAGCTTCCACCACGGCACTACTCAAGGATTTCATCCAGGCGGGCGAGGGCGTCTTTCGTCATACTCTTCTGGGAAACGACCTCTTTTGCTACGGCGATGAGGGAAAGGACCTCGTTATAGGAAAGCGTGGAAAAACAGTAATCCTTCCAGCATTCCCGGTCAACATTGATCCAGATCTCTCCTAACACATTACGGAGAATTTTACAATCCTCCGCAGAAAAACTCTCCCAGTCCTCACCGAAGCTGCGACGGATCTTTTCATAGGCTTCTTCAACGGCTTTTTCTTTCTGGATCTGGAACCGCCTTCGGCCAAGATCTTCTGTAGTGGTGCGGGACATGGTATGCTACTGGTGGGAATTATGCCCATGCCGGGTTATATTGTTTTTGCACGTTCCTGTAGTCAGCACTGTGTTCTCCCGTGAAATTGGTTTTTTGCAGGGAATGTTCCTTCTCCGCAAAGTATATGCTGGGATAATTGAATTCATTCAACATTCCCACATGTGTGGGGGGATGAGGGACGCGAATGCCAGATGTAACGCAGGCTGAGATAGGACGGCGAATGTATCACGTTCACCGTGAGAAACTTGTGGAACAGGCGATCAAGCTGATCCAGCAGAGTCTGGGAACGGAGTGGAAGTCATTTTCAGAAGAGGATATTCTCCTCCTCGGGCACCTTTTGCAGTGTACGTGGAATACGATCGAACAGAAGATCTGGGATAAGATAGTGTTTGCCAAAATCACAAAGGGTGATGTTAAGAAGATCCTTTCCTATGGCAAAGATGTTGGACCGGGAAAGAACCCGGATCAGGCTGCAGTTGCAGGGATCAAAAAGATTCTGCTTGCGATCGCCTGATTCCATTTTTTTTAAGAAAGCCCGCAGGTTTATGGTTGGGAATTTTTTAAATCGTGAATTATTCCGTTGCCACGGTGATACACTCTTCAATCGTCCCTATGCGTGCCTTCGCCCCGCACATATCCGGTACGTACGCGAGTGCCTTTCCGCTGTTCACCATGATCGAGGAGTATTGTTCCATCACCGGTGAAACCACCATGCAGGTGTCGGCAAAGACCCGGGCACCACTCTTCTCTATGGAGTCTGCGGTGCGCTGGTTCTTCTCGATCACTCCCTGCGCTGCAAACACATACAGGGGTTTTGTGACGAGTTTTCCCATCAGAAGACCGGCAATCGTGGTGAGTTCGGCCGGGGAACAGTGCGGGCACCCCACTGCAACTGCCTCTACCGGCAGATCCTTAAACAGCTGCAGGATCTCATCAGACTCCACAGGAATTGTCTCAAGCCCGCTGAGATCGTAAGGGATCTTCACGGCTTCCGGCGTCACCCCTTCCACGTGATAGAGTGCCACTGCACCGGTTGCCGCCATCGCCGCACCGAGTGCCTTGAGCTGATCGTTATCCGGCCCGATGCCGCTGAAGAACGGGATACGGTTGCCCACCAGTTTGCCGGTATGATATCCGAGCGCCCCAAAGTGAGCGATACTCCAGTCACGGGTGTCGGCCTGCACCCTTATGACTACCTGTGGCTTCCTCTTTTCAGCGAGATGAAAACCATAGCAGGGGGTCTTGCCTATAAGGGCTGCGGCAAGGGCACCGGGCCCTCCTTCCCGGTTCGTCCGAGCGCCAATCACCGAGTTTGCATAGCTGACCGCTGACGACTCCGACCAAGCGAGGTGATCACCGTATGAGGTTTCCCGCAGGTAATACGGAGTGCACGTGCATTCAAGGCCGATGCCGAGTCGTTCATAGGCTGCTACGACGGCCTGTTGCTTCCGGGCAAAGTCCTCGCGGATTCCCATCTCCAGCCAGCGTTCCCGGGGCATGCCTATGGGATTCAGGACCGCCGGGACAACCGCTTTTGCGTTAAGCGAGGAGAGCCACTGGAGGCCGTACTCCCCGATCGTCTTGTACGATGCGCCGCTGACCTGTGCGCTCCGGATCGGCACGAGCCGCTCGGCGCCAAACACCTTTCCCAGCGCCACGAGAAGCTCGAGCATCTTTGCCTTAGTCTCGCCCTGCTCTCCGGCAAGGATCCGTTCGTCTTCAGGATCGAGATGCATCAGGGTCACCAGGTGGCACGCGAGAAGTCCGCCTCGCGCCCGAGCACCATTGTTGCATCCACACCGATTTTCACGTTGGTGCCATCTTCGAGCTGGCAGGGATCGAGCGACGAGCCCCGGACACCGGTAATGACCATCACATCGAGGTCGCCCCGGACCCGGGTCGCAATCGCATATTCCACATCGAGAGGATCATTGGGATTGATATCCTCGTCCACGACCACCACGTGCTTGAGCGAAGTGTGGGCAGCAAACGCGGCCATGATCGCGTTTTTCGCATCACCCTGCGTGCTCTTCTTTATCTGTATCACCGCGTGGAGGTACCCGCACCCCCCTTTCGTGAGGACAACGTCCCGCACCTCAGTCACTCCCGCTACTGCCTTGTAAATCTTCGGCTCATACGGGCAGCCCATCAGGATTTTGTGCTCGTCGCCACCGGGAAGGATGCCGTGGTAGATGCAGTCCGGCTTTGTGTACATGCCGGTGAACTCTATGATATGCTGCATCCGGATCGGGTCATAGGTCCCGGTGATATCGACAAACGGCCCTTCCTCGGTGAGATCTCCCGTGATAAACCCTTCCAGCACAATCTCTGCGTCAGGGACCAGTACCCCATTACTGCACCGGTGCACCTTCAATTCTCCTCCCATCAGTTCTGCGGCAAACGGGAGTTCCATCGCTGTTGGCACTCTCGTGCAGCTTGCAAACGTAACGGCCGGGTGCGTCCCAATCGTGATAGCAATGGGGAGTTTCTCTCCCTTTGCCAGCGCCTTTTTGAGCATCACGTGCGTGTGCCGGCCTTCCACGAGCCGGGCCGCTACCCGGTGATCGTCAAGCACCTGCATCCGGTGGATCGATGCATTCTCCACGCCGTCCCAGCGGGAGAAGACGATCGCAGACGTGAAATATTTTCCCGCATCTTTCGGGAAATGGTGCATGATGGGGATGCGGGTGAGGTCGGGCTTTTCCATCTTCAGCGGTGAGGCCTCGACAACCCTGCCATCGAATTTTGCATCAGCAAGTGTTCTGACAATCAGTTTTTCGTCAATGCCAAGAGCAAGAGAGAGTGAGGTCCGGCTGGCGGTGAGGTTCATCACCGCACGTTTGCCCTCGATATTATGGAAGAAAAGGAGTTTGTCCGTAGTACTCGCCATCTTTGCAGCCTGCAGATCGGTAGATACGGGCTCCTTTACATCGATAACAAGCCCCTTGTTTCGCATCTTTTCTATAAATTCACGCATCATAACCACTCCAGCGTTGTGCAAGCGTATGTTCCACCTCAAGGTGATCGAGTACACGGGCTACGACCATATCCACCAGGTCATCGATCGTCTTCGGGTGGTGGTAGAAGGCAGGGCAGGCGGGCATGATCAGTGCCCCGGCATCCTCGGCAGCAAGCATATTCTTTAAGTGAATTTTAGAAAGCGGGGTTTCCCGGGTGACCAGAATGCATTTCCGGCCCTCTTTTAAGCAGACATCCGCAGTCCGGGTGATCAGGTTGTCGGCATACCCGGTCGCGATCGCCGAAAGCGTCTTGGCACTGCAGGGGATTACTACCATCCCATCAATTTTGTGGGAGCCGCTTGCAATCGATGCCCCCATCTTATCGATGTGATGGACGGTTGCATTGAGCCCTTCAAAAGAGATACCCTCGTGGGTGGCGATCTGCTGCGCAATATCCGAGACAATGAGATGGACATGCGCATCCCGGCACAGCACCTCAAGCAGGCGGCGGGCATAGCAGGCCCCGCTTGCCCCCGTCACTCCGACAACATACTCTTTTTTCATACGAACCCTGCCCCTTCTTTGTGATAGCAATGTCGGAGTGATGACAAAAAGAGTTTATGCCGGAATTTGACCGGGCGGGCTGAAATTTACTTGTTTTTGGGTGGGGCGAAGAAGCGGTACCTGACCTGCGCTTCTTCGACCCTGCGGGCATGGGGCGGGTTTAAATCACGGCGCGCCTCGATAACGAGCGTGTTGAGGATGTTATGGAGCCGCAGGGTATCATACTCCTTGTCCTTGTGCTCGTTTAAGAAATCCAGCAGCTCATTGGTGCTCTTTAGCACCCCGGTGCTGCCAATAAGGTTGAGACGGTTGAGGGTCAGGGCAAGGCTCTTTTTTGCAATGTCCTTTTTGTAGGGATCGCCACCGGCGAGATCCAGTTCCGTGATCGCGTTGAGGAGATCCGTATAGACCCGGAGCTTGTGGCTGTTCTCATGCATCCTGCGATCAGCAGAGCGGAGTTTATAGAGGGTGATAGCAAGGATCAACACGATTGCTAAAACGCCACACGCCACTACTATCCAGTCTTCGTTCATCCCAGTTCACATCCTGAACTATGGATTTCGTTTGGCCGCAGTAACATCCACTTTTACCCGGTTGCCTTTCATCTCAAGTTTGTACGGCCCGGTTGTATACATGGGGATCTGGTTTTTGAGATCAAACCCATTGTTCCTGCCGTAGCCATAGGTTTCAGTATGACCGGTATCCATGTTGGTCACTTTCATCTCAAACCAGCAGTAGATGGTGTTATCATTGAGCGGGAGGACATCGAACTCGATTCCCCATGCAGGATTATCCACACGGAACTGCTTTACAATCACATCGTTCTCGCTCTGGAACGAGTACGACTCCTGCAGGTAGTGGTCTCCCATGGTAAACGATGGTTTGGCATCGGTTGCGGTAACAACGGGAGTCGCAACGGACGTTGGCACCGGGGTTGCAGCAGGAGCCGCCGGGCTCTGGGTGCAGCCGGCAACCATAACTCCTGCTATGAGAAGTGCAAGGATGACTAAGACACTGTGTTTCATGATGGTGAATGTTTGGATACCGGAATATATTATGCTTATTTATGATTCCGGAGCCGGAATGGTCACGGCATACCTAAAACAACGTGTCCTGCCGGGTTGGTTTTTTGATGTGCAGGACTTCGCAGGCAGCATCGGCAACACGTTCCTGCTGCCCCGGAAGCGTGTAAACACCGAGACGCCACTGTTCGCGCCGGGTGGCATTAAGCGTCCGTACACGGGGAGAAAACTCTTCGAAATCCACGATTGCATGCCGGTTCTTCACCCGGACACCCAGTGACATCTCGCTCGGGATCGAGGGGATGTCTACCAGCACTTCTTGGGGCTGGACACCGGCCAGTTCAGCTATCCGGGTGGCAAAATCCCTGCATTTTTCGATCGGCACCCCTTCTTGGAATGTAACTATATTGACCTGGTCACTCCCGACGGAAAGGGCTCGCTTGTAGAGCCGGCGTTGGTACAATCGTGCCGCAAGATCCCGTGCCACGGGTTTTTCTGAGGTTTGTAACGTATGCATGCACTCCGGATCATCCATACTCAGTATTTTTTGTGCATCGGCAGCTGTTGCACCGGTGAGATGTTCGAGAACGGCAAGCTGGAACATACATTCCCCGATCCGGCTCACGTGGTGGTAATAAACGGACGGTCGCATCAGCGTGCGGGCAATGAGCAGGGACTCGGCCGCATTCACACCGTTCTCATCGAGCACCGTCCCCTCAGGTGTCCGGATCAGGTACCGGATAAGACGCTGGGCATCAACCGTACCATACGGGGCACCGGTGTAATACGCATCCCGGAGCAGGTAATCCATCCGGTCAACATCGAGATCGCCATGGATAATACCGGACAGCGGGTGTTTTCCTTTCACCACCGAACAGAGTTCATCGGGATCAATATCCGAGGCGCGGAGCAGATCTCCCACCTGGTCCTCGACAACCAGCTCGATATCATCATGGGTACGGTGCAGAAACTCTTCCATCAGGGGTTCGCTTGCATGGGAGAACGGACCGTGCCCGATATCATGGAGAAGTGCAGCGGCGACAACCAGCGTGCGCTCGGGATCGGATAGTTCGAACCGCCGGCAGGCAACATCGGCAAGAAACATAGTGCCCAGCGAGTGCTCGAACCGCGTGTGGTTTGCACCCGGATACACCAGAAATGAAAACCCGAGTTGCTTGATGTAGCGGAGGCGCTGCAGGGCCGGGGAATCCAGCAGGGCAAGCGCAAACTCTTCCACTTCCACATAGCCATGGATCGGGTCTTTGATGATCTTCAAACTCACTAAAGAATCTTCATATACATCGCATAAAAGTATTGAGTAATGATTACCTTCCTTTCGGGCGGGACTGGCACCCCGAAACTCCTGCGGGGCATGCAGAAAGTGATGGACCGGCACGAGATTTCGGTTATTGTCAATACGGCAGAAGACATCTGGATCTCGGGAAACCACATCTCACCGGATGTTGACACCGTCATGTATCTCTTTGCCGGCATCCTCAACACCGATACGTGGTGGGGGGTCAGGAATGACACGTTCATCACCCACGATGAGATCACACGGCTGGGTGTCGATGAGTTTATCGCGATCGGCGACCGGGACCGGGCAGTGCATGTTGCCCGGGGCGAGATGATGCGAAACGGGATGCGCCTGACCAATGCAACAAAAATCCTCTGCGACCGTTTCGGGGTCCGGGAAAATGTGTTGCCCATGACCGATACCGAAGTGACGACCCAGGTCCAGACCGATCTCGGTCTCATTCATTTCCAGGAGTACTGGATCCGGGCAAAGGGTAAGATCGAGATCCAGAAAGTTGTGCGGAATTTTAATGAGCCCCCGGTGGCTACTGAAGAAGGACTGGCGGCAATCGAAGCGAGCGAAGCGGTCGTGATCGGCCCTTCCAATCCAATCACGAGCATCCTGCCCATCCTTGCCTGTGAAGGAATGAGAAACGCCCTCAAGGATAAATTCGTGATCGCGGTGAGTCCGTTCATCGGAAACGAACCGATCAGCGGCCCGGCGGGTGCCCTCATGAAAGCAGCGGGATACGAACCGAGCTCAATCGGCACGTTCAACTGTTACGGGGGGCTGACCGATCTTTTCATACAGGATATCCGCGATCCGGTCGAAGTAAACAACGCGGTCAGGTTTGACACCCTGATGACTGACGAGGATAAGAGCGTTGCCCTGGCACGTGAGATCCTTGGCATGGTGAAAAAAGGTTGAATGCCATAATTTTCACCAACCCCCTTATTTTTTTTGTTTTTGTTCTCGATCCCTGAAGCCACGGCACGCTAGAGTGGCAAACCTATTTAACGCTGCGGAATAACGGTTATCGTGAGAGGCATGAAGAGAATAATAAACGGTAAGACGGGCATAATCATCGTGGTTTTATTGATATTCCTTTCAGGGTGCGTATCAACTCCTGGTTCGGAGAAAGGTACGATCAGTCTTACTTCTTCACCTTCAGGCGCTGAGGTCTATCTCGACAACCAGTATCAGGGAAGCACCCCGGTTACGATCCCTGATGTTGTTGCAGGGCCGCACACGCTTGAATACCGTCATGCAGGATACCAGACATGGTCAACGGCTATCACCGTTACACCGGGTCCGTCCAACTATTATGCAGCATTAGTCCTAAAGGCAGTTACCCAGATACCCCAGATAGTAACTCAGACATTAACACCCGTGCCGGGACAGGCCGCAGTAACGATCGTGGCAGGGAAAAAGACGATGGTCATCGGGGACTCGAATCTTTTTTCGGGGACTGCAACCGGAACGAACAGTCTGTTACTGACATTATACGGGCCGGGAAAATATTCAAACGGAGTATCCTTAGTCCAGCAAAATGTTGACGGGCTCGGCAGATGGAGTTACACGTGGAACCCGGGCACTTCTGTCCAGTCGGGTTCGTACACCATGATCGTATCTGATTCATGGAAAACCACCTCAGAGCGGACTGAATTTACCGTTATCGGGGGAGGCCTTGTCTCCATTTCACCGAGCAGTTACGCCGCGGCTCCTGGGAATACCGTTACTTTTTCGGGTCAGTGTACAACTGGCGCCCAGAATGTAATGCTGGGACTCTACGGGCCCGGGCAATTTTCCGGGGGGAGGGAATTCGGTCCCATATCTGTTTCAGCAGATAAAACCTGGAGTTTTCCGGTTACCCTCGATGGAACCATGCCAACCGGCTACTACACCATGTATGTGTATGATGTCCCGAAAACCGCCTCAGGCAATGTCCAGTTTTCCGTAGGATATGCATCGGCATCTTCATCATAATTTTTTTACATCACATATTCCTGCTATTCCCTGGTTTTTTTATGAGGGACTGATTCACCGGAATAATGGATTCATAAAACCCGAATCAGTGTGACAGGGTTGGTAAATCTCTTTTTCCAATCAGCATTTTTTCTTGAAAATTATGGAGGGAGTAGCAAAATTCGACGGATTGTCTATCCGATACCTATTTGAAGGATTTTATACTAATATTCGTTCGGAGAATTCCCATGAGTATTATAAAGAAATTCCTCAATATGTTCAAATCAGGAAAGAGTGAGGAGGAAGAGCAGGCGCGTCGCCTTGCACAAAAGGAGCGCTACGATAATTTCCTCAATGCTCTTACGGATGGTGACCTTGATACACGCTGGAGTGCCGTTCGATCCGTCGGGGATCTCGGTGAGCCATTTATCGAACCGCTCATCCGCGGCCTGAAAGACGAGTACTGGATCATCAGGCGCGGATCGGCAGATACACTCGGCAAGATCGGTGCTCCTGCGGTAGCGCCCCTCATCAATGCACTCGATGAAACTTCGGACGATGTACGCCAGGAGACTATCCGGGCACTCCAGTTAATCGGCGAGCCATCCGTTGGCCCCCTGATGCAGGCAGCAAAGCACACCCACCCGCTCATCCGCCGGGGTGCCGTGCAGGCACTGGGTGTCATGGGTGAGACGCGGGCTGTCGGCCACCTTATTGAATCATTAAAAGATGCAGATCCTTATGTCCGTCACGAGGGTGCAGTAGCACTCGGCCGCATAGGCGATCCCCGGGCAGTCGGTCCTTTGATCGACAGCCTCAACGATGCAAGGGAGCATGTCAGGATGGCAGCGATGGCAACACTCTGCTCACTGGGAGAGCCTGCCATTGAACCGCTCATACGGGCACTCATTGATCCCAATGATGATGTTCAGCGCCGGGCGGGACTCGCGCTGGTTACCATCGGGGAACCCTCCGTAGATCCACTGATCAAGGCGCTTGGCGACCAGAACCCCGGTATCCGCAAGGGCGCTGCAGAAGTGCTCGGCCAGATCGGCAATACCCGGGCGATCTCTCCCATCATCGGGGCTCTTGATGATCCGGAGCGGCCGGTTCGCATAGAAGTTGTCAAGTCGCTGGCAGCACTCGGCGTGCCTGCTATCGCACCGCTCATGCAGATCTTCCGCGAGAGTGATATCCGGATGCGGACCGGTGCCATGGAGGCACTCTGGATGCTCGGCCAGCCGGCAACCACTCCCCTCATCATGGTCTTAAAAGACGGCCAGAGCGATGTCCGCAGGCGTGCGGTACTCCTTCTTGGCGAGATTGGCGACCAGAAGGCAGTAGATCACATCACCGGCCTCCTGTCCGATGAAAATGTGTCGGTGCGCCGGGAAGCGTTCGAAGCGCTCGAAATGATCAAGAAACGAACTGCACAATAAACACCAGCAGTTCATCTTTTTTTTGTGAGAATGGTTCTGCCGTTTTCATGTGCAGTATGCTCGTAGCATCAGGAACCTTATGAGAGAACTGCAGGGCACCAGTATTTCAGATACAATACTGCTGCGATGGATTGATATGATAAGCCTGCCAGAGCATGCAAGTAAAGAAAAAAGAGGAAAACGATCATGCGGCTTGTGGTGACCAGAAGAAACCGGGATGAGACACTCTCAATGGCAAAGGGAGATGCCTGCCGGGACATGCCCAATGATTCCTACCGGGAACGGTTAATCAAATATGTCCCTGTAGAGACGATCGCGCTTTTCATTGCCGTGTATGGAATAATGTATTACCTGTCCGGTACCGAGTCCTGGTTTCCGGTAGTGGCCCGCTGGATCCTGCTCCTCTGTTTCCTGGGTACCGTGCTGTATCTCTGGAAAGCAGAGCATATTACCGATATAGTACAGCTGGGCATCTCTGCAATCGGATTTCTTATATGGGCGTATGCCCTCGGGGTAATCCCCATTGTATCCCTGCCATTTTACCATGCGATTGTTGCCGGGCTGCTCCTTGTGGCATATGTCTTTCTGGCGCCATTAATCGATGGCATCCCTGATACCTGGTAACAGCGCAATAACAAAAACCGGAAAAAATCATGCAATCCGGAAGGATCGGTACGATATGGATCAGTTCATGCAGGAAGCGATTGAAGAAGCAAAGAAAGGGCTTGCAGAAGGGGGCATTCCCATCGGTTCGGTCCTGGTGCGGGAAAATACGATTATCGGCAGGGGGCATAACCGACGGGTGCAGGAAGGAGATCCGATCATCCATGCAGAGATCGACTGCCTGCGTAAAGCCGGGCGGATCGGGACGTACCGGGATTCCGTGCTTTATTCCACGCTCATGCCCTGCTATCTCTGTGCGGGTGCCGCCGTCCAGTTCGGCATAAAAAAAGTCATTGTGGGCGAATCGCGGAATTTTGCCGGCGCCCGTGCCTTTATGGAAGAGCATAATATCGAAGTGATCGATCTGGATCTTGACGAATGTGCCACAATGATGCAGGAGTTCATTGCGCAGAACCCCCTGCTCTGGAACGAGGATATCGGCGAACTATAAACTCATTTTTACAAAAAAGGCTATTGAGATTTTTTAACGGTTTTACTTTTTTATCGGGGTGTAAAAAAATTATTTCAGTTCCCCTAACCCTTTCCAGTAATCGTACTCATGCTTCCAGAGATCCTTGTTGAACGATACCATCCGTTTGAAATATTCCTTACGCTCAAGATGGATCTTCTCCTGTGCCGGATCATTTAACTTCGTTTTGATCGCATCGGCCAGTTTCCGTCCCAGTTCCTTTGCCTGTTTCTCCCCGCCCACGATCGCATTCGGATCAGCCCCCACAAGGACGCTGACTTTTCCTATGGTCGTTGCTCCGAAATGGAGAAGGGCCATGTTCATGTAATCCGCTACCTCATCCGCATACGAACCGCCCGCTGTGCAGACCGAACAACCGTACTTGCCGGAGAGAGACTGGCAATGAACCACATCTGCCATACGGTCGAGCATCGTCTTGAGCTGAGCAGTGACCTGGTTGATGTAATTCGGCGAGCCAAGTACGATGCCATCGGCATCCTGTAACTTTTCAAGCAGCGCCGGGAAATCGTCGTCATGAATGCACTCGCCTTTCGCGTAACAGGTACCGCATGCCGTGCAGTACTTGATCTCAAGGCCACAGATATCCACAAACGTGACATCTGCCCCACTCTGCCGTGCTCCCTCAAGGACTGCCATAACCAGCCTGCGGGTCTGGCTCTTCTCCCCTTTCGGGCTCGCGTTGATGCCGATAATCTTCATGATATTCTCACAAGGTAGTGGTGTTTTTCCGGAAGGATAAAGGTGTGCCAATAAGCCTTCCATCATCATTCTGTAATTATTACGGACAGGGGTCTGGTGCACCCGGCGATGCTGGTCGATCCTTCAGCAGCCGCAAAATCCTTTTTCCTTCCGGGGGGAAGAGTACTGATCACATGAACATTCCGGAGCTCCCATGATCATCCGCGATATAGCCGATTTCTCCCATGAACAGGTCATCGACCGCTCACTCCTCTGCGAACTGCTGCATCCCGACAAAGTGACCGGGGCAGATGGTCTTGCATGCAGCGTTGCCCATGCCATCATCCCGCCCGGGGAGTCCACGCTCCCTCACACATTGGAAAAATCAACGGAACTCTATTACATTCTTGAGGGAACAGGTGAGATGCACATCGGCCCTGAAACCGCAGCAGTGAGACAGGGCCAGATCATCCTGATCCCACCCCACGCCCGCCAGTGGATCCGGAATACCGGCAGGGATAATCTTGTATTTCTCTGCATAGTCTCACCCAAATGGCAGGCAGCAGATGAGAAACTTGTAGCATAAAAATGTGCAGATTCCCTGAAAGGATCGCCGGGTACGCCTTTTTATACACTCACTTTTTATGGGGGATTGCCAGCGTGTCCTCCTGATTTTTCCTTCCCCGGAATGCCAAACAGATACAAAAGAGAGGTAAAAGATTTACCCGTATTCTAAGAATACTATACTATATGGGCGGACCTGAACAGGATAATCCCCACCGGATCTCGAAAGGGCGTCTCGAAACCATGGTGGACACGATCTTTGCATTCGCGATGACTTTACTTGTACTCGGGATCGCGATGCCACAATTATCCGCAAGCCAGGCCCCAACTGAACTCCCCGCGTACCTTGAAAAATTATTACCGCAGTTTGTGCTCTTCATCATCGCGTTTTTGGTACTTGCCCTGTTCTGGATCGAACACCACCGCCAGTTTCACTACCTGCGGATCGTTGATCCATCAGTCCTTCGTTACAATATTGCCATTCTCATCTTCATTGTCCTGATCCCGTTCACCTCCGATGTGTCAGGAACCTATGACGGGGTGCTGATCGCAGTCCTCCTCTTCCATGTAAATATCCTGGTAATCGGGGGGCTGTTTCTTGGCCACTGGTTGCATATCTGCCAGTGCGACAATCTCTGTGACAGGAAATCAGTTGCAGGTGAGGGGGGATACCGGTTCTGGATCCTCGCGGCCATTCCCGGTGTTGCCGGCCTCGGGATTGTAATAGCGCTTTTTTCACCCCCGTACTCCCTCTTAATCTATCTTCTTGTCCCTGTCATCATCGCCATCAGCAGGAAAAAGACAGCAGAATATCAGGAGCAAAACACAGGAGAATAATTTTAAGACTGAAAAAAAAGATTGGGCCGGATGAAATCTGCCTATTCCCAGTAATACTTAACAAAGAGTTTTGATTTGCTGACTTTTGGCGTGAAGTGACGGAGTGCAAGCGGTACGATAATTGCAGTCACGATGACATTGCCCACAAGCCACGTCATAAAGACACTCCCGATCTGGCTGGAGGTGATGACATTTCCCAATGCGAGGGTGTAGGCACCCCAGGCTGCACCCACAATATTGTTGATAAGTACGCCAAAGAGCAGCAGCAGCGTCCAGTCGCGCCTGTTCTCGAGATTGAGATCCACTTCAAAGGTTCGCAGGGCAACCAGCGGGATGAGAACCTGCAGCAGGCCGGCGATCGACCAGTAGATTGCAACATCCGCTGGAATGACCGGGCTGGTGGAGAGCAGTCCGGCACCAATAAAGGTACCTGCATAGGCAGCAATCGCACCATAGGCCCCAAACCAGAGAGTAAAGAGGATCATAAACGCTACCGCAAAAAAGAGGACTGATACTCCGCCGACATTTCCAGGCAAGGCAATCACACAGAGCCGGGCGAGGATGGCATTGGCCACGATAAGGACGAGAGTGAGAATGACAAAGGAATACGTTGGTTCATGGGCGTTCTTCATATTTTCCACCTTTATTTCATATTGTGTGCAGATATAAATAGTATTTATCGTCCGGGGAGTCCTGATTATCCGTAATCAACGGTTTTATTCATCCTTTTGCTCTGCATCCTTCGCAATTTTTATGATGGTGACACCGTATCTATACACAGGAGTATTTGCGGACAAATGACCCCATCACAGGATTCTTCACTCGATTCTGCTTCGGAACAGGAAAATATCCTTATTGAGCAGGCCGCTGTGGCTCTGGACGAGCGCAGGGACGCCGGACTCGAAGGGCTTGTTGAAGGGCTTGATTCGGTCATCATCGCTGCCGAGACCGACAACCTCGTGCCCGCGGTCTATGAGATGCTCCGGTATACCGGACTCGCGTGCACGGAAGCTTTCTTCGATGCGGATTCACAGAGCTACATCCTCTCCGTTCCCGGCTCGGCTTCGCTCATCATCCGGTCGCGGAGTGATGCTTCCAACCCGTTTACCGATGCGAACCGGGGGCGACTTTCCGGGCATCTTCCCAACACCCGGCTCGAAACGTTTGTCTTTTCCACGCCGGACATTAATGAGTGCGTGGCCATCCAGAAGGAGCGCGGGGTACAGTTCCAGACACCCGGGCCCATTGTATCCGATTACTTCTCCTTTATCCAGACCGTTCCTTCTCCCTATACCGGGAATTCAATCGGGTTTATTGAGTGGCTGGACGGGATGCAGGCCTATGCACCGGCGGGGGCGACTATCATATCCCCGGACATTGCCAAGCCTGAATACCAGCACCTGAAAAATATCGGGAGACTCGATCATGCTGCCACCCGGGTCAGGGCACAGGATCGCACCAATGCAATCTTAGAGTTCGTCTCGCTGACCAACTACCATTACGATTTCGGCGTGCACGTCAAGTCACTCAATTCGATCACGAGCGTGGCCCGGCGCAACAAGGAGGACTTTGCCATGGTCTTCACTTCAGGAATCACCCCGTACAGCAGTGACGAGACATCCGGACCGACCGAGAAATTTATCCAGAATTACGGGACGAGAGTTCACCACATGGCATTCCAGACCGAAAAGATCGAAGAGACGGTTGCCCTGCTCAAAAGAGAGGGTATGAAGTTCCTGCTGGAGCTCGTGGGTTCAGAGGAGGAGGGACTCAAACAGATCTTCTCCGAACCCTCACCACACACCCTGCTGGTGAATGAATATATTCACCGGTACGGGGATTTCGACGGGTTTTTTACCCGGAGCAATGTGGAGAAACTGACCGAAGCAACGGCAAAACAATGAGCCGGCAGTCCATGGCGTGTTGTATGATTGATAAAACCCGGATAAACGAACTGAACGGTATGGTTCAGCACCTGCCATGATAGTCATCGGTATTGATCCCGGCGTTGCGCGGCTCGGTTATGGCGTGATACGGGTTGACAAAGGAGTGATAACCCCCATCTGCTACGGGTGTATCGAAACAAAGGCAGGCCGGCGACAGGCGGAACGGCTGCTCGAAATTTTCACCGAGATTAACGCACTTTTTGCCCGGTATCCGCCGGATTTCCTGGCCATGGAAAAACTCTTTTTTTCCAAAAATGTCACGTCAGCTATGAGCGTGAGCGAGGTGCGGGGAGTGATACTCCTTGCCGCAGAGCAGCACAATCTCCCGGTCGAAGAGTACACCCCGAACCAGATCAAACAGGCGATGACCGGATCCGGGCGGGCGGACAAGGCACAGGTGCAGGAGATGATCAAACGCCTGCTCCATCTCGATGAGATTCCCAAGCCGGACGATGCGGCCGATGGTCTTTCGATTGCCTTATGTCATATCCACATCATGAGATAGTACAATGATCGCGTATCTGTACGGTGAACCGGCCGAGACCGGGGACCGGTGGGTGGTACTGGATGTCAACGGTATCGGGTACCGCGTGAATGTTCCCGGTCCCGAAGTTCAGGAGATCGCGGGCCGCAAAGGGAAAGTAAAACTCTTCACGCATATGGCCGTGCGGGAAGATGCTATCACTCTCTACGGTTTCCTTCACCCGAGCGGGCGCGAGATTTTTTCCATCCTTATCGGGGTCTCCGGTATCGGCCCTCAGACGGCGCTCAATATCCTCTCCCAGATAACGATCGAAGACTTTGCCATGGCCATCCTCTCGGAAGACGAGAAGAGCCTGACCCGGGTCTCGGGAATCGGCAGCAAGGGCGCAAAGCGACTCATCCTTGAACTCCGGGACAAGATCAAAAAAGTACGCGATTCCCTGCCAAAAGCGGGAACCGGAAAAGGAGAGAACCTTATCCACGATGCAGCCAGTGCGCTGATCTCGCTGGGCTTTGCCGAGAAAGACTCGTACGATGCGGTCAAGATTTCCGCCGCAGGATTGAAAGAACCGTCCATCCAGACCCTGATCAAGGCGGCACTGGTAAAACTCAAAGAACACTGACACGACCATGAGCGAACGGATCATTTCTCCCGAACCCCTGCCGGATGAAGGCGAAGAGCTCACGCTCCGCCCGGCCTCGCTCGACGCGTTCATCGGGCAGACACAGGTCAAAGAGACCCTGAAGATCGCAATCGAAGCGGCACAGCGCCGGGGCGAACCGATCGATCATATCCTGTTCTCGGGACCGCCGGGGCTGGGAAAGACTACGCTCGCCTATATCATTGCGCACGAGATGGGCGCAGCGATCAGGACAACGACCGGCCCGGTGCTGGAAAAGCCCGGCGATGTTGCAGCACTGGCTACGGCGCTCAAAAACGGGGACGTGCTCTTCATCGATGAGATTCATCGCATGAACCCGGTGGTTGAGGAGATTCTTTACCCCGCGATGGAGGATTTTTTCATCGATGTGATGATCGGTGAGGGTCCGAGCGCCCGCTCGATCAAACTCGAGCTCGAACATTTCACGCTGATCGGCGCAACCACCCGGCAGGGCCTGTTGAGTTCGCCCTTCCGGGACCGGTTTGGCATTATCATCCGCTTAAACCTGTATTCCCCGGCAGAACTTGTCGAGATCATCACCCGGAGCGCCGGCATCCTCAAAATTCCCATCACCCCGGACGGCGCTGCTGCAATCGCCCAGCGAAGCAGGGGCACCCCGCGGATCGGCAACCGTCTGTTACGGAGAGTGCGGGACTTTGCCGTGGTAAAGGGAGATGGCACCATCACGGCAGAGATCGCAACAAGCGCTCTCTCCCTCATGCAGATCGACGATCTCGGGCTGGATGATCTCGACCGGCGCATCCTGTCAGTCATTGCCGAGGATTTCAATGGAGGGCCGGTCGGGGCAAAGACCATTGCCATATCGGTAGGAGAAGAGACACGGACGATCGAAGAGGTATACGAACCGTACCTCATCCAGATCGGTTTTTTAAAAAGGACATCGCAGGGCAGGCAGACTACGCCGGCTGCGCAACGGCACCTGAAAAATCCCCAGAAAACGCTGTTCTGATAGCAAAGGATCCCGCTGGAAATACCGGCATTTTCAGACAATTCTGCAACCGGTTACCGATATCTTCGAATTTTTTCGAAGTCAACGCCAGATTCATCATCTTTTCCGGTGAAAAGAAACCTGATCAACTATGGCGTGGAAGAAATACACCCTGGTCGCTCTCGCTGCTCTCCTCCTCGTGCTCACCGCAGTCATCGTAAGCGGGTGCATGAGCTCAACGGCAACAGCACCGGCCGGGGATATTAAAAAATTCAGCTCCGCAGAAGAGATCCAGGAGTACATTAAGAACAACACCCAGCTCGCACAGGATTCGTACTATGCAACCGAAGGGGGATGGGCAATGGATCGCGTGGGAACTGTCCCGGCAATGGCTGCACAGGAGTCTTCAGCAAAGGGTGCAGCCCTCACAGCGGCTGTCCCGGCTGCCGGGGAAATTGGATCTGCCGATCACTCGCAGACCAATGTGCAGGTCGCCGGTGTCGATGAACCGGACTTTGTCAAGAACGATGCCCGGTACATCTACGTGATCTCGGGCAGCACGCTGACGATCGTGGATGCATACCCGGCATCATCGGCTTCCATCATTTCAAAAACCGAACTCGAAGACACCCCCCGCGAGATTTTCATAACCGGTGACCGGCTCGTGCTCTTAACAACCGGAACTTCTGATATCACAGAAAACGATGTGGTGCAGGCACCAGATACCGCAGCGAAGATGGCCATGATATCGCGGTACCCGTACTACCGTTCGGCGCCGGTCACTCATGCGGTCTTTTACGATATCAGCGACCGTAAGGACCCGCAGCTGCTCAAAGACTATACCATTGATGGCGACTACACCGACGCCCGGATGATCGGCGACACCGTGTACCTGCTCTCCCGCGAATCGGTATATCCGTACAATGATCGAATAATAGTCCCAGCAGTGTGGGAAAATGCAAAGGTTGTCATTTCACCGGACGTTTACTATTTCGACAATCCCGAACGCCAGTACGATTTTACTACTGTCACCTCGTTTGACGCGGGCACCGGCGCCACAAAAGATGCAAAGACGTACCTGGTCGGCAGCGGCAACATCCTCTACGTTTCGCCCGATGCAATGTACGTGAGCTACCAGAAGTACCATAACATCTACCCGGTGCGGGGCATGGTGGGACCGGCAATCGGCGTAGTGCAGGGTTCCAGGGCATCCACGGGCGTTGCAGCACCGGTATCAGTGTCCTCTATTGTCGAGGATTTCAACACCATGAACGAGGCAGACAAACAGGCAGCCATCGCAGAATTGAAGAGCGGAGAGCAGGAAGCGATCCGCAACAAAGAGATCGAACAGACAACAACAGTCATCCACAAGATCGGGATCGATAACGGTGCGATCACGTACCTTGCAAATGGTGAGGTGCCGGGATATCTCAAGAACCAGTTCGCCATGGATGAGTATGGCGGTAACCTGCGGGTCGCCACCACGTCCGATGTCTGGACAACCCGGGGCCAGTACGAGTACAACAATGTCTTTGTGCTCGACAGTGCGATGAAGACGATCGGTGAACTGACTCACATCGCCGAGCAGGAGAAAATCTACTCAACCCGGTTCATGGGTGACCGGCTCTATATGGTCACGTTCAAACGCATTGACCCGTTCTTTGTCATCGACCTTTCCACGCCAACAAGCCCGAAGATCCTCGGCAAGCTCAAGATCCCCGGCTACTCCGATTACCTCCATCCCTATGACAAGAACTATGTGATCGGTCTTGGAAAAGAAACGGCAACGAACGACTGGGGCGGTGTCTCGGCACAGGGAATCAAGCTCGCCCTCTTTGACGTGAGCGATGTTGAGCACCCGAAGCTGGTGGGTAAAGTCGAGATTGGCGATGCCGGTTCGGATTCCGCAGCCCTGTCGGACCACAAGGCGTTCCTCTTTGACAAGGCAAAGAACCTCCTCGTGATCCCGGCCCGGGTCGTGAAGATAGACACCAGTCAGAGCGACAAACTTCGCGGCGACCAGGCACAGGTCTGGTTCGGGGCGTATGTATTCGGGGTTACTCCCGAGACCGGCTTTACCCTGCGGGGCACGGTCGAACACGGAACGGGTGGCGGGGGATACTATTACTATGGCAGCTCCCGGGATGAAGTGAAACGCTCGCTCTACATCGGCGATACGCTCTACACGCTGTCGTCAGGAAAGATCCTCGCCAACCCGTTAAACCAGATCAATACAACGGTTGCAACGATTCATCTGGACGGGAAGGATGAAATTCTCTATCCCGTGATGAAAGGTGTCTGATAGAAGATATAAAAAAATCAGGAATTTTTTTTTAGTTTTTTTAAAATTTTTTTTATCAGATGGGCTGGGCACCCATGCTGGGTGGGATCAGCTTGCTGATGACCATCTCAGGAACCTGCTTCGAAGTCCTGACCGTCATATCAAAGAGGGCATTACTTCCCGAAGGTCCGAGATACTTGAGCGTGATCTGGAAATCGGTATCCATGAGCGGTATGCCAAGCGCAGTGATCCGGGCATAACGCGGGTTGATGACGCGTTCCTGGCCAACCGTCAGCGTCTCTTTGGTCCCGTCAACAGAGACATCGACACCATCCGGCATCGTGAGAACAAGAATCGAGGTGGTCCCGATAGCGACCGGCTGCCCGTCGGGCAGAGAAACCCGGTAGCTGGTGCTATAGGGGAATGAAGTTCCGGTCTGCGAATCGATGACCGCGACTGTCAGGGTGATTACGGCGAGGATGGAAACAACAGCCACAACAGCAATGATTCCAACGAGAACCTTCGTCCCGGTGCTCCAACCGCCAATATCTGAAGGGTTGGATTTTTCAGCATTATTTGTCATTTTATCTCCTATCGTATAAACGAGGGGACGAAATATAAAGATGGCGGGTTTTTCGTTTGGGTTGGGGAAATTCCCATAAAGTCCATAATCCCTCCCGGCCCATTGTTATAGGATTTTGATGCGTATACCCATACAGTCAGTCACACCGGAAACCGGGCACGCGGAAGTCTGCGGGTTTGTCCATGAGGTCAGGGACCTCGGCGGCCTTGCCTTCTTTTTGATCCGCGACCGGACCGGCATCCTGCAGGTGACCATTCCGAAGAAGAAAGTGAGCGAAGCAGTCCTTGCCGCGGCAAAAGCTGTTTCCCGCGAATCCGTAGTACGGATCAGCGGTCAGGTCAAGGCCGTGGACAAAGCACCCGGCGGGCGCGAGCTCGTGCCGGAGACATTTGAGATCATCAGCCTTGCCGAGTCCCCGCTGCCGCTCGATGTCTCGGAGAAGGTCCTGGCAGAACTCGACACCCGGCTCGATGGCCGCTTCCTTGACGTGCGGCGACCCCGCGTTGCCGCCGTCTTTGCGATCCGCAGCGCCGCCATGCACGCGATCAATGATTACTTCCACAAAGAAGGGTTCATCTCGATCACGACCCCCAAGATCGTGGCCGCTGCAACCGAAGGTGGCACCGAACTCTTCCCGATCGCGTACTTCGATAAGGAAGCCTACCTCAACCAGAGCCCGCAGCTCTTCAAACAGATGATGATGGCTGCCGGCCTTGAGAAGGTGTACGAGATCGGGCCGATCTTCCGGGCCGAGGAGCACAACACCACCAAGCACCTCAACGAGGCAACGAGCATCGATATCGAAGTCTCGTACGCGGATCACATCGAAGTGATGCGCATCCTCGAAGATGTCCTGATAAAAACCTACGAATACGTGGACAAGACCTGCTCCGACCATCTCGCGAACATGGATATCACGGACTTTGCGGTGCCCAAGGGCCCGTTCCCCCGCCTACCCTACAGCGAAGCGATCGAGATCGCAAAGAAAAAGATCGAAGACCCGATCAAGTATGGCGACGACATCGGCAGCGCTGCCGAGCGGGCGATCGGTGCCGAGATGGGTGGTCACTACTTTATCGTGGACTGGCCCACCGAGATCCGGCCGTACTATGCGATGCCCTACGAGAACGATCCCACCATCTGCAAGGCGTTCGATCTCATGCACCCGAGGATGGAACTCTCCAGCGGTGCCCAGAGGGTCCACAACCACGACCAGCTCGTGCAGCAGATCGCAAAGAAGGGCCTCAACCCTGAGAGCTTTGACTTCTATCTCAAGCCGTTCCGGTACGGCATGCCCCCCCACGCAGGCTGGGGACTGGGCGCAGACCGGCTCGTGATGACGATGCTGGGGCTGTCCAATGTCCGGGAAGCCGTTCTCTTCCCCCGCGATATGCACCGGCTCGTGCCATAATTCCCTGACCAATTACTATTTTTGCATCCGGGTCAACCGTAAGTACAACAAAAAAGGAGCACCGGACCAGTTATGGCAAAGGAGTATTTCATCAATAAAGTGCTGGCGACAACCGTAGTTGGCAGCTACCCGGTGGTCAAAGGCGGGGGTTTGAAAAGCCTCTTTGATCCGCTCCACTCCGCAGTCGAGACTGCGGTTGCCGACCAGATGAATGCCGGCATCGATATCATCTCGGACGGGCAGGTGCGGGGCGATATGATAGGGGCATTCACCGCAAAATTGCCCGGCATCCGGGAACAGCAGGTGATCGGGAAGGTGCAGCCTGCCGATGGGGCGATAACGGTTGCTGACACAAAATATGCCGTGTCAAAATCCCCGAAAGTCAAGGGCATCATCACCGGGCCGTCCACGCTCGCCCACGGCCTGCACATCAGCACGCCGATGTACCGGAACAAAGAAGAGCTTGCACTCGATCTCGCTTCCGCCCTTATTGTCGAAGCCCGCAGCCTTGAAGCGGCCGGCATCACCCTGCTCCAGATCGATGAACCGATCTTCTCGACCGGCATCGCGGACCTGAGCGTGGGTAAGCAGGCGATCGAGGCGATCACAAAAGCGGTCCGCATCCCGACCTGCATGCATGTCTGCGGGGGTCTCGGTAATGTAATCGACGAGATCCTCAAGTTCAACGTGAACGTGTTTGACTTCGAGTTTGCCAACAACGCGGCCAACATCGACCTCCTCTCCCGGCGGGACCTTGGCGGGCGGATGATCGGCTTTGGCTGTGTGGACTCATCCATCGAGCAGGTCGAGACCGTTCCCGAGATCCGCAAACGGATCGAAAAAGGCGTAGAGATCTTCGGGCCCAAGACGATGCTCATCGATCCCGACTGCGGGATGCGGATGCGAAGCCGGGAGTCGGCCTACTGGAAACTCAAGAATATGTGCGATGCGGCAAAGGAAGTGCGGATCGCGCTGTAGATTTTTTTCAATTTTTTTCGTTTTTTTATTTACTCTATCGTTTGCAAAGAATTATTTTCAGGCTTCGCCAAAATAACTGACAAGCCGGTTTTTCTTCCTGATCGATCGGTTTTAAGAGGATCTTCCATGAACAAGAAATTCATAGCAATTCTGGCGATTGTCTTTACTATCTGCTTTCTCGCGGTGGCAGGGTGTACGAATAATTCCGGTACCTGCCCGGCACCCGCAGCAGGTCAGGTAATACTGCAACCGAGTCCTGTTTCGATCAATGCAACACCTGTCCAGTACAAAGAGGTCAACGGCATCAGGCTGGCTTACTGGGAATTTGGATCATCCGGCGAACCGATCCTGCTTATAGAGGGGTTCGGCGGAACAGCGGCTAATGCAACACCCCTGAAAGATTCGTGGAACGAGACCTTCCTCGGCATCCTTTCCTCGAAATACCATGTCTACGCCTATGACCACCGGGGGATGGGATACAGCAGTGACAGTAACGTAACGCACACGATTCCCCTGTATGCAGACGATGCAGCCGGGCTGATCAAGGCCCTCGGTTATGACAGCATGCATGTCTACGGGGCATCCATGGGATCCTCAACTGCCCAGCAGCTGGTCATCGATCACCCGGAACGCGTACGAAAACTGATCCTGGACTCCAACACCTACGATGCACGGATTCCTGAATGCAAGAACCTGCTTGCCGTCCTTAAAGCTGATGCTTACGATCCCAACCAGACTGCGGGCGTCCGAAACGAGGCTCAGGCAAATCTTGCCTGGAACGGGACCTGGGATGGCCTTTCCGGAATCCACAAGGATGTCATGCTCGTGGTAGGCACTAGTGATGTGCTGACTCCTGACCCGGTCTCAGTCCGGATGGCCGGGCAGATCAACGGCTCTTGGCTCGTGCGGTTCAAGGGTCTCCCGCATGTCGGCTCCCATTACGCACCTGTCCAGTACGGGGAGAACGCTCTCTATTTCCTCGGCATGAATGAGTCGCCGCTTGGAACCCAGTAAATCCTTTTTTTTTTAACTATTCACCTGTATACCCCCCACAGGGTTTTATCCTGAACCCGGGTTTTTACCATCCGACCTGACGTTCTGATTTCAGGTACGGTCCCCATCAGTAACCGCATATTCCCTGTCACTTACAACGAATCGTACCACCTTAAAAGGGAGTCATTACATCCAAGACCACAAGCCCGAAATATCCCGGGTAAACAATAGTTATCCAGATAAAGCTATGACGGGAGAACAGGAACATCCAATCCGGGTCAGGGCATTCCAGCACACCCCCTCAGAACCGCTCGGCTTTTTTGAACAGATCTTCACGGAACATAATGTCCCGTTCGAATACACCCGGCTCTGGGAAGGAGATCGCGTCAGCATGGATGGCGCTACGCACCTCATCTTCCTGGGCGGCCCGATGAGCGTGAACGATGAGCAGGAACTCCCGTGGCTCAAAGCAGAAAAAGAGCTGATCCGGCGGGCGGTAAAGAAGCGGGTGCCGGTGCTCGGCCTCTGCCTCGGCGCCCAGCTGATCGCGTCGGCCCATGGTGCCACCGTGTACCGGTTCGTGAACGAGACCGGTTGGTACCCGGTCCACACGACCCCCGATGCCACCAGCGTTTTTTCATCGTTCCCGGATACATTCCGCGTCTTCCAGATGCATGGCGAGACCTTCCACCTGCCAGTACGGGCAAGACTCCAGTGCCGGGGCGACCAGGTACCCCACCAGGGCTTCCGGCTCGGTTCGGCACTCGGGCTCCAGTTCCATCTCGAGATGACCGGAGACCTGATCCGGGACTGGATAAAAAATGAGAGAACATTCCTCCGGCAAAAGATCGGGCACGATACGGAACGGTACCTTGCTGAGAGCAACCGGCTGTGCCGGCAGGTGGCAGGAGAATTCCTGTACGGGAATGTGCGGAAAACCCGCTGATCCTCAAAGAAAAATGCGTCACCTGATCCAGACTGGTTCGACTGCGTGTAAGGTTGGCAGTGATGAGGGGGGGCAGAAGTTTTAATCCGTGACCGCTGACATTCTCTGCATGAAGAATATCCTCCGCCTCCTCATACCGCTCACCCTCATCCTCTGCGTTCTTGCCATGGGATGTACACAGCCGGCCCCTGCCCCCGCTCCCGTCCCGGTACCTGCAACGCCGCTGCCGGTCGCCACGACCCTGCAAGTACCGGTCTCACCCACCGCACAAACCTGCTCGCTCACTCCCGGCCCCACGCAGCAGGTGCCGGAGGACGAGTCGGTCAGCATCACGGTTAACCGGAACACGATTAGCGAGAACCCGACCATCACCACGAGATTCAATGGCGGCCTGGGCCTTGGCATGATCCAGAGGATGGCAGTTACCGTCATCCGCTCGGACTGCGTCACCGAACAGGGCCTGCAGGACGCTCCGGGGATAGGGGCCAGTGTAACCCTGATGGGCACAACCAAAACCGATCGCGTGATCGTGGTAGTGACCATGACCTCTGGCGACCAGTACACGGTCATTGACAACGATTACCCGTTCCCGAAGGCGATGTAATCCGGGATCCGGGTTTCAGAATTTATAAAAAAATCCGTTTTTTTATTTTATAAAATTAAGGGTGACACGGAGATCCGTATCCGTGAAGGGCTTGACAATAAATCCCGCGGGCTCGACTTCCTTTGCCCGGTCAAGGATATCCTGGTCGCTGTTCCCCGAGAAAAAAATGATCTGGGCATTTGAATTGGCTTTAATTATCCGGGCCGCACTAATCCCATCCAGTTTTCCGGGCATCATGATGTCCATGAACACGAGATCGGGGTTTGTCTGCTCCGAGAGTTTCACCGCCTCTTCGCCGGATTCTGCCATGGCACAGGTCTCATAGCCAAGCATTTTCAGCCGCAGCTGCATAAGATTCCGGATAATCTCGTCATCATCAACGATCATGACTTTCTCTTTTTTGGTGACCGGGTAAGAGACGGGCTTTGATGAGGTGTTCCGGGTCGGAGAGCCGGGTGTACTCACGGTATCCGGCTTCGCTTTTTTACCGGCGGTTGCTTTTGCCGCCGGAGCTGAAACGCTTTTTAACTTAACAGGAGCATCGCCCTGTGCACCGTCAGCCTCATCCATACTGGTCGTCTTTATGGCAGGGTTGAAATTGAACACGTTCCGGTCCTTGGAGCCATACTGCCGCACCCCGGGGGAGAACTCAGAGAATACTTCGAGAGCGTTTCTCCCCATTCGTTTTCGTGTCATGACCTGCCGGAGGTCCTCTTTTGAGAACACCATTTCTATAGCGTCAAGGTCAGGCACACTCAGATCACCCAGGCCGAGGAGAACAAACAGGGGAGGGATATCCCGGTAATCATAGACACTGGAGAGCAGAACTTTTCCGGCCTTTTTTATCAGCGCTGGTCGGACCCGCTTGTCGCAGGCAGTAACGAGCATGTGGAGCCCGGTTGATCGTTCATACTCAAATCCGGCAATATCTGCAAGGTCTGCGATCATAACGAGCGCAGCCCGGTCCATCATCCCGCCTTTTTTTATAACGTTCAGGACGAAAACGCCCCTGCTGGCGCAGTCAGCTTTGATAAATTCGCTGAGCATCTGCTCATTGTCATCGCCAAGCTGGTGTTCCCCCTTCTCCATCGAGTCTATCAGCTCTTCCGGCGTCAGGTACAACTTGTTAAAGAGGGTTGCCCAGGCTTCATACAACAGACCGTGCTCGGGCTTCATGGATCCCGTCTTTAAGCAGGCCTCGAATATGCTGAGCAACTGCTCGGGGGTATATCTCTCCATTTGCGTGATATTTGAAGTCGGTATGGGAGTGTGGAGCATTTTTTGTCGACTATAAATATCGTCCTTAACCGCGAATATATGTTTTTATTTTGAATAAATTTCCCCGTGGTGGCTGAACCTGCATCATCAGCAACCCGGAACCAGTATAATACCTGACGTGCCGGGCTGGAAAAAGAAAAAATCCGGCGGGATCGGATCCGCCGGCAGGGAATTACACGACCCGCGAGGTGGTCGAGGCTTCGATGCCCTTATCGGTGATGATGAACGGCAGGAGCCGCTGGGGAGCGGCCGCATCTTTTATTTTATGAACCGCGAGCGTTCGCTCGATCTCGGCCTGGTGAATATCGGTCTTGAACTCGATGACGAGATCGGCAGCCCGCATGATCCTCGTCATTTCCATCTGCGGGTGGATATCGGTATACACTACAAACAACATGTTTGCGCCGCGTTTCCTCATCTCTTCACGGGTCTTTTTCAAAAATTTGAGGGCTTCTTCAATCCCGTACTTGATGATGATGGTCGAGAGCGAATCGACAATGATCCTGCCTCCTGCCATCTGGGGGATGTACATCTCCGGGTGGAGATCCGTAGCGTCGATCATCCCCACCTCAATATCCCCTTCATTCATCAGGTACGTTCCCTCTTCTCCGCCTTCTGCCTGCCAGAACTGCTTGGATGCCAGATCGACACCGGCAAGCGGCGTCCCGTAGATCATGATGAGGGTCCCCTCAGGAAAACCACCGTCAAGGAGCAGGTTGAGCCCCACGATACCGGTGGTCCGCTTCTTGACCTTCCCGCTGAAGGGAATGTCCTGGATGCGGCTTTTTACGTCCATAAAAAATACTTAATTCTAATATTATTTACAGCGAGATTAAAAGGTTTGTGGGGGTGCGCGGGATTTTGTCGCAGAATATCCCGCCAAATTGCATTACGAGCCCGATTCGCGGAACTTTTCCCGGAGGTCCCTGCGCAGCAGTTTCCAGCCATGGACGCGGGGCAGTGCATCAACGAGGACCAGTTTTCTTGGAATCTTGTAACCGGCAAGGTGTTCCCGGCAATAGGTTTCCAGATCGGCTTCCGTGAGTGCCATGCCGGGTTTCAGGACGATCGCAGCGACCGGCACTTCGCCTTTGCGTTCCTCGGGAATACCGAACACGGCCACATCGGCAACGGCCGGGTGGCGGATGATCACGTTCTCGACTTCGGTCGGGTAGATCTTCCAGCCCGACATGATGATCATGTCTTTTTTCCGGTCCGTGATGATCAGGATACCGTCTTCATCAATGTACCCGATATCCCCGGTCAGGAACCAGCCGTCGTGCCGGAACACTTCGGCCGTTGCCTCCGGCATCTGCCAGTAGCCCTGCGCGACCGACGGGCCGCGAAGCGCAACCTCGCCGGTTTCGGCAGGAGCCATCTCCGTCTCCGGGTTTTCCGTATCAACGATCTTAACTTCCGCATACCCGACAGCAACGCCAACACTCTGGTATTTTTTGGTCAGGTGCGGGTACTCGGGAAGCGTAGTCGTGCCCGATCCTATGACGATCGTCTCGGAGAGCCCGTACGAGTTGGCAACCGGGATGTGATACCGTTTGTCAAAAACTTCCCAGACTGAAGGGAGGAGCTGGCCGCCCCCGGATATGATCACCCGGGCAGACCCGAGACGTTCTTCCGTGCCCGGCGGAGCGGTATTGAGCGAGTGAATGACCGGGGGCATGCCCGCCAGCACGGTGACCCGGTACTGCTCGGAGAGCGTGAGGTACTGGTCGAGATCGAAACGTTCCATCATCACATAGGTGCCACCGGAGCGGAGTATGGCAAGCCCCCACGAGAACCCGACGTGGCCCATCGGGTAAATACCGAGATACACATCCTCAGGGCGCATGCGAAGTGCGTCGCGCTCGGCATCGAGTGCCATCATCCAGTTGCCGTGCGAGAGCATCGCGCCTTTGGGTTTGCCGGTGGTGCCGGCAGTGTACTGGATATGGCAGAGATCTTCAGGCACGCTGTTGATCGCACGCATATTGGCCGGGGCATCGGGAAAGGAAGACCATGCAACCGATCCCGTGCAGGAACCCGACGTGCAGATGATATGCGCAACAGTGGGAGACTGCGCCCGTATCCCGGCAATAACCCCAATACCCTGGCCATCGGTTATCACCGCAACGGCGCCGGCATTATTGATCGTGTGCAACAGTTCCTCGCCCCGGTACACAATATTGGTAGGAACGGCAACTGCCCCGATCCGCCAGATCGCAAAGTAGCTGATCAGGTACTCGGGCGAGCTGTCAAGGTAGAGGCAGACCCGGTCGCCTTTTTTCACCCCAAGGTTCAGGAGACCCAGACCGATCCGGTTCATCTCGTGCCGGAGTTTTCCATAGCTGTAGGTCTCGTTGCGGGAGGGGCAGATGAGCGCAGCCTTGGCTTCGGGAACGCTCTTTGAATCAAGCAGGGTGGTTATATTGGACATGGCTGGACGAACGGATTCCGGTGATACAATTTTAGACGTTGATGTATTTAGGTGTGCATTATTCAACAATCTGCATTGCGGTTTGTCCAGCGCGAGTCCCGCCCGAATTGCTCACTTGAGTTTGTTTTGAGGCGTCACGGTTTTTTTATCTCCGGCGGTTTATCGGCTGCAAAAAGATGAAAAAATTTCTCGTGCACGGCCTTGCCGGAAAAATCGGGGCAAACTATTTCTGTAACCAACCCCGTATTATTTGTCCTGACACATATGGCTGAAGATACCCCCAATACTCAACCATCCCAACCCGCGCAAAATCCGCAAAATCCCCAGCAGCCGCGGCGGGATGCTCCCCGGCACCAGGGCAGCCGCAGGCACCACAACTACCGGAACCAGGCCCCGCGACCGGCTGAGAAGCCGGCTGAAAAACCACAGGAATCAAAAGATCTCAGTCTCGAGGATGAAGAGACCGAGCAGGACCGGAGCGCTGCCCCGTCCCGGCAGTCCCGGGGAGGCGGCCGGGGCAAGCCACCGAAACGGGTCATCGAGGAATGGGCCAGCGATATCTATTGCGAATAACGGGACTTTGGATACCGGCGTATCCGAAAATCTGGATCTTTTTTTTCAGACATTTTCATTCACTGCATATATGCACCGCATCGTTTTTCCTTAAGAACGGTGAGAGCCCCCTATCGGGAACAGATCATACCCGACTCTCAATCCTGCAAGGATGAACCGGGATCGTTTGCGAGAATATTTCACAGGATTACCTTTATCGGCGTTCCTGACGTTGGAATGATATGAGCTCGCACGCGCTGCTGTTCTGGTTCGTAATCCTGACAACTCTCCTGCTCGTTGCCGTACCGGGTGTATCCGGCTGGACCCTCCAGAGCTGGTCAACGACCCCGTCCGGGTCAGAACTGCCCCCGGGCACGCCCGTGACGGCGGCCTACAGTATTCACTTTGACTCGTGGGCAACCGGCTCGACCTTCGACCAGGGCAACACGCTTACCATGTACACGGATCTCACAAACCCGCACTGGGTAGTGAAGAAGATCGAGACCCTGGAGGATCAGCCCTCGGTTATCGAAGAGATCCCGGTCCGCCAGTCTGCACAGGTACGGCTGGACAGCTGGACGCTGAGTTACTCAAGCAAGCGGTTCGATATCAACGTGGAGCTGACCGGCACAACGCCGGCAACGGACCAGTCCCGGGACATCAGTGTCGTAAAGTTGCAACAGCTCACCTCAAGCGCCACCCCGGTTTCCGGTACACTGATTAATAAAAAGATACAGGTCCTGGTGCCGACACCGGAGCCTACTGTCACCACAAGTACGCCGACCATCGATGCAACCCCTGCGGAAAATATCGAGGTTACAATGGTACCAATGGTCCAGGAGACCCCCACGAAAAAGGTGACCTATTCTCCCGGGCCGGAGCCGCTGCTTATCGCAGGATTGTTAGCCGGGCTGGTGTGCGTTATGGCAATGTTACGCAGAAAATAATAAGATTTTTCCAGGCCGGGTTCCTGACAGGACCGGCTGGAGTATCTTAACCCCGCAGATAATTTTTTAAAACCGTAAATTTTTTCCTGAACATCGGTTCGTGCGGCTGACGGATGTACCGGACTTAAAACAATTACCGGCTATCCAGCAGTCCCGCCACATCCACCGTCTTGACAATCCGGACACCAATGTTCTGCATGTCCCGGACATTGGTCAGGTGTACTTCGTTGGAGGCCGCCCCGGTTGCATCGCCGACCAGCACCACCGGGTAATTGTGCGCAATGCCGTCAAAGACCGTTGTCCGGATGCAGTTCGGGGTCTGGATGCCGCAGACCACGAGCGAACTAACGCCGAGATTCCTGAGCATCAGGTCGAGTTCCGTGCCGATGAACGCACTCATCCGGGTCTTGGTGAGGACATGCTCTCCCGGCCGGGGTGCGAGTTCGTCGATGACTGCGGCCCCGTGGGTGCCGGCAACGGCAAACGGCTGTTTCCGGAAGAGATCCTGCCGGGTGATCTCCACGTCCGAGCCGTCCGGCCGGTGCACCCGCAGGATATGAAAGACCGGCAGCTTTTTGTTCCGGAACTCGGCGAGCACAGACTGTATTTTTGGTATTACGGCAGAGGCACCCGCAACTTTGAGCGGTTTATCCTCCAGAACGAAATCGTTCTGCATATCGATGATGAGCAGGGCTGGTCGTCCCATGATTGTTCCCGTTAGACTATTGATACCCGGAACATAATAACTCTGTAGCAGATTTCAGAGAAGCGCTCATGGACTCCATCCTGCATTTCGCCATTCTCATCGTCACCGGTATCACTGCCGGGACTGCCTCCGGGCTCTTCGGGGTCGGCGGCGGGTTTTTAATGACGCCGGTCCAGTACTGGCTCTCCCTCTCGGGCGGCATGGACAGCACGCTTGCCACCCGGCTTGCGTTCGGCACCTCGCTTGCGGTGATGATCCCGACCATGATCAGCGGGGCACTCGCCCACAACAGTCGCGGGGCAGTGAACTGGAAAGCCGCCGTCACCATGGGCTGTGCTGCCATCTTCGGGGGTCTTGCCGGGGGCACGCTTGCTGCCCACCTGCCGGGCATCGTGCTCCGGACATTCTTTGCCCTCCTGATCATCTTCATGGCTGTCCGCATGGTCTGGCACATCCACAGCTGTCCGGCCTGCGAGCCCGGCGGATCAACCGGGATCTATATCGCCATCGGGTTTTTCATCGGCATCATCTCCGGCCTGGCCGGGATTGGCGGGGGCGTCCTGCTGGTGCCGGTGCTCGTGATACTCCTCGGTTACCCGATGCACAAGGCAGTCGGCACCTCATCGGCCTGCCTCATCTTTTCATCCGCCGGTGCCGTGACTGCGTATATCATCAACGGCTGGGGAGTTGCCGGGCTCTCGCCATACTCGATTGGCTACGTGGATCTCGTGACCTTTGCGATCCTTGCTGCAACCACTATCCCGCTCGCCCGGTTCGGAGTGCGATGCGCCCACAGGTTCTCCGGCCGGCATTTGCAGATCGTGTTTGCGGGTCTGCTGATCGTTATCGGGATTCTGATGCTGGTGGAAGGGTGAGAGATACCCTTTCAGGATCTTTTGCGGTAAATTGCCCGGGTAGCGTTCGAGCAGGATCATTTCAACCGGAATTTGAATCATTATTTTTAGCCGGATCCAGACGCAAAATTTTTCAGCAGACTTTGATTCAAAAAATGCATCAAACTTTAATTTTATTTTTTTCAACCGGAGCTTAATTCAAAAATTTTGAGTGGGTCTTGATGGGAATTTTTTTATGATTTTAAAAAAAATTGACTCCATTGAAAGGAAACAAATTAAAAATTATACAAATATGTTTAAAGTCTATGGATGGTTTAATTCATTATGCCTAATGCATCAGCGATTTGTGATGCAGTCCCATCGTTTTTCAATACATGTCCTTGGAGCATTTTAACCAATATTTTTGGGAGTTTAATACTAGGAGTATTGGCAGGTCTTTTATCAAGTTTTTTAATCTACAAATATACTGCAAAACAACAAATTGCGATTCAATTGAATGAAAATATGGATAGATGCTTATTTGAAATTACTAATAATTTTAAAAAACTCAACGATCAAGAAATTAATGAACAATTAAAACGCATCAGCGAAATTGTTGAAAGGAAGAGAAAAAATCGAGATTTAAATGAATGGGCAGCATTTGCGAAGGTGGAAGCTGCTTTTTCAGAATCAAATTATTATCAATACTTGTTGGTTGACAATATTCGCTATTTTATTTTACAAGTTGCACCAGTATACCCGAAAAAATCCACGAGAATTAATGAGATTAATCATCTATATCGATTATCTGAAGATTTCAATTCAAAATTACAAGATTTTGAAAGGATGTTACTTGGTCAGATAAATGCTTTGATTTTACAAGATGAGAGCCGAAAAATAGACTACGATAATGTCGTAAAAATGCATAAAGAGGCCTTTTTTAATTATTTCTCAAACTTTCGGCAAGAATATTACTCTCACTATCGTTTATTAGATCCTGAACATCCAAGAGAAATAAAAGTAAAAGTGTCTTTGAACATTTTTAATCCTAAACTATACTAGATCTACATAGCGAAATCCATAATAATAAATTCCAATTTTTTGATTTACTTCTCGTTCTTCACTTTCCTATTGACATCCATCGATGGATGATGAGCCTGTACCAGCGCATCCAAGACATTTTGAATTTGAATTTTCAACCGGATCCTGCTTGAAAAAATCCGGGCAGACGGTAATTTTATTTCACAAAGAAGGGAATAAAGGGAAATCTCCGGGCATACATCCCTGACAAACATTAATCGCGTTATACGGGGGTACACATAGACATGAAAAAACAGTCCCTGTCTTTCATGATCTTTTTAATGACCTGTTTCGTCATTATCTCCCTGGGTATTGCAGGATGTACCTCGCAGGCCCCGGCTGCATCAAAAACATCAACGATCGAGCCCTCGGAAATAATATTACAGCCTTCAGAGATCCCGGTGAATTTCACCCTGCTGGAAAAAGGTGAAAGAAATGTTTCTGACATGAGTGAGTGGTCACTCGACCACGGCTGGAAAAAAGGATATTATGCCGTCTTCCTGAACAATGATCCAAATGCAATTCCCGGAACGGTCATTGAACAGTACATCTCTGTGTATACCGCTGAAAATATCACGCTCATTGTTCCCGATACGGTAAGCGGCTGGAAAAACTGGACAGTCGAAGAAAACGATGCAAATCTATCCTTTGAAGAATTATCCCTGCCAGCCATCGGGGATTCCAGCGCTGCAATGAAAGTTACCAATACAAGTGATATGTCACAGATGTACTCAGTTTCATTTACCAAAAAGGACGTATACCAGCAGTTCATGACCAATGGAACTGCAACAGATTATGAAACCGTCAAACAACTGGCGGGTATTGCAGCAGCAAAAATCAAGTAATTTTTTTTTCAGGAATTTTTAAAAAATAATAATTAAAATTCAGAATATCTCAGGATCTTCCGGAGGAAGCGGTTTTCCCCGACATCAGCCGGGTACCGGGCAGTTATTCGCCGGAAAACGATTGCCCCGGAGCCTGTCCGGTGTTGGGCACAGAGAGGTGAAGCTGCGTAATCAGCCAGCGACTCCCGGTATTTCTCAGTCCCAGTGTCATCCTTACCCTCATCGTCTGCTTGTCGTTGCCCACAGTCCCGAACGTACAATTGCAGCCGCTCATTACCCACGCGGTCCGGCCATCGCCAGTAATTTCCAGATCCGAAAATTCAAGGAAGATCGATGTTGCCTGCATCAGGTCACGTTTTACCAGCGGTGCGTACTCTTTCCGGTTCCTGAAATGCTCATCCGGCCCGGCACCATACCCGCTGATATCCGGGGAGAATAACGCCAGCAGGGCTTTGAGATCCTTTCTCTGGTATGCCGCACAATACCTGCCAAGAGTCTCGCTGACCTCTGCCTTCTGCTCTTCGGTGAATGTCATAGTAGTGATACGGTATGATGTGAAGATATTTTTTTTTAGAGACCCTCCGGTGCTCTGCCGGATCTATTTGTATTGTTATTTTTCAACCGGATCTCATCGGATTGAAAAAATGACCGGAATCTGGGTGAAACCCAAAAAAAAGAGCGAGGCAGCTTAAAGGCCGCTCACTTGAGCTTTTTCTCGAGTTTCTTGAGCTTCTTCTTGGCTTCCGCGCTGCCCCCGGCCGCTGCCTTCGAGAGCTCTTCTGCCTTGACCTTCTTTGCCTGGTTCAGCTTCACCAATTGCTTCTTACTTGTTGGCATATAGTCACCTTAATTAGCTTTTTTCCTTCTTAAAATATTCCTGTATCGATATACCGGCCGGTAAAAACTTCGAATGAACGAAAAGCTGACCGGTGATTCTCCGAAAAACTTCCGGAAAGCCGTCCTGACTTTCCGTTCGTCCGGGAATGCCGGGCCCGGGTAACCATAAAAGATGAAAATTATTGAGTGGTTCCCACGACCGCTGGTGCCGGATTCATCGGCCCTTCATAGACGCCGGATCCAAGCCACCAGTCGTCATCTATCGGTACACCATACCCGAGTTTTGATTCGAGCGTGTTGTTGTGGAGGGGATTGACGTACACGAACCGGTAATAACCACTGCCATTCCGGATCACGGCACCCATTTCCCTGACAAAAACCCCATTGGCTCCCTCACGGAGTTTTCCCACCGACTCGGGGTTGACCGGGTGGGCAAGGGTCGTGCCGTTGAAGGCATAGGCATAGATGTAGAGTTCCCCCTGGATGAACGAGCCATTTTTATTATTGAATTCTGCAAGGGCTTTCTCCCGGCCCTGTGCTTTTTCATAGGCAACTGCGCTGTCGACAAAGGCTACGAGCGTTTCATTGGAGGTGTAGGTCACCTGCGGGACGATTCCTGTACTGGCCGGTGCCGGGGAAGAAACGCCGGCCTGATCCTGTGTACAGCCTGCGGTTACCAAAAACAGGCTGATAAAAAAGATACACAGGAATGAAAATAATATTTTTTTCATTAGAGTGATTTGGTTTTCTTTGCATAAAACAAAAATGATCGCGTACAGGTATTTGCCGTGGGGATAATTATTTTTTTCAAAAAGTACCAGGATGTGCTCACGGCATACATACAACAATTATCAGATTAACGCCAGTAAAAAAAATCCAGGACTATAATGGAAAAAAGATGGAAAAAAGTGCAGGGCAATTTACATTCTGGTTTCCTTGAAAAACGTTTCTGGAAAATTTTCTTCGTGAAAAATTAAAAATTAACAAGTTTTAAAAAAGGTCTGGAGAGCCACTCACGCGGAAAAATTGATCTCTATCCCAAAGACATCCCGGTAAAATTTGGAGATCCGGTCAAGAATCATCTTTTGTATATCGGTCTCCCGGACTTCACCTCCATTCTGATAGCCTTGTGCTGCGATCTTTGCATCGTAATCGGAATTTATTGTCAGGGCCGGAGAGATAATTGTCGCAGGGGATGTAGTGGGTGCTGTCGTAAAATTGGTTATTGGTGTCGGGGATTTTGCCGGTATTGCACTATTCTGCGATGTGGTTGTGGCTGCAATGTTTGTCTGCCGGGTCTCTTCGGTTATGGAAAATGTGTGGGATTGTTTTGGGGTTTGCGGGGGGATTGAAGACGGGGTCCCATACTTCCCGATCTTCCAAAGAGGGTCTGACTGCCAGAGGGCGTATATATTTCCGGACGAATCGACGGCGACATCATTGGTATTTCCGCCGGTATTGCATGTTGACATATATTCCCCGAGCGTGGTGAACTTCTGGATCCGGGAGGTGAGATCGGCCACGTAGACATTGCCCCAGGAATCAACGGTGATGCCGGTCGGGGTCAGGATTTGTCCGTCGCCGGTTCCTGAAGTACCCCATTTTGCGAGAAACGCACCGGAGGGATGGAATTTTTGTATCCGTTTGTTGCCCGTATCAGCAACATACACAAGGCCGTATGAATCAACGGCGATACCCGTCGGTGCATTAAACACCCCGTCGGTGAACCCATACGATCCCCATTTCATGACATATGTTCCGGTGGGAGTGAATTTTTGTATCCTGTTATTGCCGGTATCTGCAACATACACATTGCCGGAAGAGTCCACGGCGATACCGGTGGGATGGGAAAATTGCCCGTCACCGGTCCCCTCACTACCCCATACCTCACTCCCGCGGTATGTGAACTTGATGACCGTGTTGTTCATACGGTCGGTAATATACACATTTTGGGCTGAATCAACGGCGATCCCATAGGGGACCTTGGCCTGTCTGTATTCGGATTCCCTGAGATCCCAGAAGGTTATCAATGACCCTTCGGAGGTGTATTCCAGGATCCTGTTGTTGCCCGTGTCGGTCACGTAGATATTGTCGGAAGCATCAGCGGCAATACCATTGGCTGTTGTATTGGATCCCCACATCCGGATAAATGTGCAGGACTCTTCTGCAAAAACACCCTGCACCAGTACGATGAGAATGAGAATCCCGAGCAGGATCCTCCCTGAATTCCTGATGACGAAAATATCCTGAATAATCGTTCTGCACCCCCGGATCTGATTTTGTCCGATAAAAGTATTGAGTAATTGAATATATTTGGGTGAATCGATCCGTCCCGCAGGCAGGAACCCTGCCGGTTTTTTGAGATACAGGCCACTGGACTTTGATTGAAAAAAAATTTACCAGATCCTGAACGAAAAAATTTCGCCGCGATCATAATTGTTTTTGAAAAATTTCCGGATCAATCGATCCACTCTGCAGCACAATCGAGCGTGACCCCCTCTCTCCCCCAGTGGGGGAGGCGGCCCAAGAGGAGCACCACGTTGTCGCGTATCATCTACCCGTCTGCATCTGCAAACCGGTATGTCCCTTTTGGTACCGATATTTCGAATCGGGCGCCTTTTCCGGGCTCGCCATTTTCCACAATGGTGATGTTGGTGACTGAAAGGATCTCCCGGGCAAGAAAGAGGCTGTTGCCCTCCCCTTTCTGCCGGTTTTGCCGGGAAAAGATCTTCTCTTTCTGATCGGCCGGGATACCGGGGCCATTGTTCTCGATGATGATGGTGACACTGTCCGGGTTTTCCCGGTACCGGATGTTTACTTCCGTGGCGCCGGCCCCCCACTGGAGGACATTTTCCATCAGCGTTACAAAGACATCCTCAAGAAGGGGGTCTGCATAGATCTCGAGATTCGATAAATCAACATTCCGCCGGATCCGGGAAAAATCAAGATGGGAGATCGCGGTGAGCAGGATATAATTCACGTTCTGCCACTTGTGCTGCTGAATCCCGAGATTCTGGTATTTCTTTGCAAATGCAAGCGATTCTGATAGGGACAGGAGTATCCCTTGACACTTTTTCAGGCTGGCCTGTATGGCATCTTGCTCTGTTTGCTCTTTTGCAATCTCGATGAAGCCGGAGAGAGAGAAGATCCCGCTCTCGATATCCTGGAACGTAACCGTGTTCAGCAGGCTGAGTTTGGATCTTGCCTGTATGAGCGCCTGATCGCTCCTGCCAAGCTCCTGGTATTTTGTCCTGAGCTCCTGGCCGGTTGCGGAGAGCTGCCCGTATGCAGCACGGAGTTCTTCGTTCTGCCGTGACAACTCCGCAGTCTTGCACCGGACTTCCCGCCGCAGGAATAAATTTATCCCGAAAAAGAGGAGGGCGACGACTACGACCGCTGCGAGGCCCAGAACCAGCCAGATGGGGATGAACGAGCCGGTCTTGACCCCAAACCACGTCTGCATTGCCCGGCTGTATGTTGACGAGGGATCGTCCTTTCCTTTTGCAATGTACGGGTCAATGGCAGAAAGAAGGTCTTTGTTCGTTCCTTTCTTTACTGCAAAACCAAACGGGGTTGGATTGAACATCACGGGAGTTGCAGCAAGGCCGTAGGTCACAGCATTATCATGACCCGCTGTATTGTATACAACAAGGGCATCTGCTTGCCCCGAGGCTGTTGCAGCAAAGATCTCTACCGGGGTATCCTTTTCAATGTACGTGGCATTGACGCCGAACTTCTGCGCATAATCCTTAAAGGCAATCCCGCTCTGGGCTCCCCGGGTCATTGCTATCCGTTTTCCCTCAAGGTCAAGGATCGTACTGATGCCAGACCCGGGGCGTGCATATACCAGGGACCATACAGAAAGTGCCGACTCGCGGCTGAAATCGATCTGGGTTACCCGCTCTGGGGTACTGACCACTCCCGGCAGGAGATCGATCTCCCCTGTCAACAAGCGATTCCAGCTCTCGGAGAGCGTTCCGGGGACCCAGATGACATTCCAGCCCTCCTGCGCAGCGACATCGGTGATAAGATCCACAAAAAATCCGACCGGCTTTCCCTGGTCATCGGTATACAGGCTGGGCTTGAGCTCCGTGAGGCCCACTTTTACGTCACGGGTTGCAGCGGCAGGGCAGCAGAGTGCGGCAACCAGGAACAGGATTGCCAGAATGCAGAGTTCCCTCTTCAGATACGGCAGGTTCCGGTTTTTTCTGTCAGCTGGCAAAATCATTGAGGGGATCAGCTCCGCTTCCTCAGGAAGTGCGACTGCCAGGAAGGTTCTGAGTTATTGTGTAATATCCTGCGGAATCACTTATTCTTTTGGGGCGGGAAGACTGGTTCTGAGGGGCTGTCAAACCGGATCGCTTTGCATCCGCCCAATCGTCCGGCAATTCCATCCGCGGTGAGCAGGGCCGGGTTCTGCCGGTCGATATTGGTCTCGCTGAAATTTTTTTTACCGCACTGGTCTCCGCCGGCAAAATTTTTCCGGGAAAAATGTTTTTTTTAATTTTCAGCAGGCTTTGATTTTATTTTTTACCGGATCGCGTTTGAAAAAATCCGGGCGGGCTTTGAAAGAAAAATTTTAACCGGACCTTACAAGAAAAAATTTGCCGCAATCATGATTGTGTTTGAAAAAAATTTCCGGATCAATCCGCTCTGATAACGTAGCGAGCGTGACCCCCTCTCTCCCCCAGAGGGGGAGGCAGCCCAAGGGTAGCAACCCCTAGACCCCCATTTTGGAGGTTCTCATCTGACCAAATCCACTTGGACTCCCGGGGGTTACCCGATCCCGGGATGATCTATTCCGGGCCCGTTACGGGCTCCGTTTGCCCATTTCCGGATCCACTTTTCACAATAAAGTGCTCCAAGTGTCCACCACCCGGAAAAACTCTGTTTTAACCGATTATTTCTCAAAAATAACTGATTTGCAAGCGATTTCCCCGTGCTCTTTAGCGGGCTCCGGTTGATCGCATTTTCTGCCACCCCATTTCAGGTCATGGGGGGCGAAAAAGGCGATGGAAAGGGGCACTGTTGGCTGATAATGCGGTCACGTCGGAGGGATGTAAGGTGAAGGGAATTTAAGCCACTAACGTTTACTCAGGATCTCTGAAAATCGTTCAATACGAGAGTCCCCGGCCTCAGGTTCCTGTTCAACGTAAGGTGAACCTTTTTCTGTGTCTCCTCGAAGTATTTCATAGATACGATCGTCTGGTTGTAACAGAGAGTAAGCACACCGGACTCGTGCCGCGATGTGCCGGAACTGTACCGGAACGATCTCAAATATTCTGCCACCGTTTGCAAAAAAACTAAATTTATCACACACAAGCCAGGGACAGGCTGTTTCTTATTATGCCGCGATGTGCCGCGATCATGCCGCGATGGTAATCCAATAGAAAAAGAAAAGAGAATGTCTGATTATTCGGTCAAATCTCAAAGATTCACGATTTTTACCGAGATTCATCTCAAATACTAAATAGGGAAATAACGGAACGCAGGAAGCAACAGGTACCGGGTAATCTTTCCCTCTTTTCTTGTCTCGACGGCATTCCACTCAACCAATTTGCTGAGGTCCTGGCGGGCGGTGCGTTCGGCACATCCAGCCATATGAGCCTGTTCAGCGGAAGTGATCGACTCATGGGTCTTCAGGTACTCAATCGCCTGCTTCTGCCGCTCGTTCAACAGCTGAGGCTGGTCGAGAAGAACATTCACTGAAGAGCGCCGGAATGTCACCATGAAATCCTCATCCTGCTCGCGAAACTCCGGTTCCGGTACCCCGCGCTCCCGGCAGACGCGGATCATCTTTGTCGTTCCGGAGCCAAATTTTTCAATGTACTTGATCTTGAACAGGATCTCCGCGATGAGCCGGTTCCTCGGCTTCGAACTGTGTCGCCGTTTCAGCGATTCGATAGTGAGCGTTGAAGGTAACAGCCCGGGGTTCAGGATCTCCAGCGAGTTTGTGAAGATGCTGACCTGCACATTCCCCGATGACTGGTAATCCCGGTGGCAGACCGCGTTGATGACCGCTTCGCGGAAGGCATCCGGCGGGTACTCCCAGGACTCTTCCCGCTCGAATTTTTCCTTCGGAATCCATGCGGCTTTTGCGATATTATCCCGGATGAACTGCTCGGTCTGATCAATCTGGGCAACAATCGCACCCCGGATAACTTTCATATTCGAGTATGGCTGAGTAACATCATCACCCCGGAATTTTGCGCAGCGGATCTCTGCCTGATCAACAAATTTCTGCGGATTCCTGCCAAAGAGAAGGATCGCGGCATTGGTAAGTTTCCCCTCTTTGAGTAGTTCGAGCGATTCCAGAGCGGTCTCTACCGGAGTGTCCGGGTCGAGATCAATATGCCGGACCTGCAGGGCCCGGGCCAGGTAGGATTTCACCAGAGCGGGATCGATATCCTGCAAGCTGGCACCCGCACAGATGTCGCGGTCCCAGGAATATCCCTGCTGCTCCATAATTAGGCGGGTAAGTACATCCGGAGGCATCTTCACGCTCTCGCTACCGCTTCGGATGTATGCAACCCCGTCAACAAAATAGGGTTTGTGAGTACCTTCGCTGATGATCACTTCGATGATAGATCTGCCACCATCAGACCGCTCCTTAATTTCCGGTATGATCTCGGGTTTGAGTTTCTGCCGTACTTTCTGGGAAATTTTCAGGAATGTGGAATCGGCGACGGTGAGCCCGACTACGCGGCCATCGGGTCTCACGCCAAAATAAAGTTTGCCGCCCCGGTGATTCAGTAATGCGCAGATATCGACAAGAGCAGCATCCAGCTCAGCAAGAGATGCTTTGAGTTCTGTCGTTTCAGATTCCTGGTAGTTCATCGCTGGCAGTCCTGAGTTCATGGTACTCTACGCATGCGTCCCAGTCCGGTTGTTAGATGCCGCCACATAAAAATAGTATTATGCGTTTTTCCGGTATTGTTGCTCAAAATAAAAAACAGATTTGCTTTTGCTGAAATCGCATGAATACTTTTAACCTGATCTCCCGGATTGTGGTATTTTCCCCTCCCAAAAACCGGGTTAACTCCGATCGAAAAAACCCCCATTCCGGGCATTTTGCGGGCTTTTATTTTTATAACTCGCCAAAATGGGCTCCGATTGGGTGAAAATGAGACCCTGTTTGATCGAAAACTCCTGGAGGAATTGCATAAACAGGGGGTCCGGTTAAGGTCGGACAAAACCGGACACCGGGCGATCCTGAGGGTCCGGAGATGATCTATTCCGGGCCCTTTACGGGCTCCGTTTGCCCATTTCCGGATCCGTTTTTCACAATAACGTGCTCCAAATGTCCACCGCACAAAAAAATTCTGTTTTAACCGGTTATTTCTCAAAAATAACGGGTTTGCAAGCGATTTGCCCCTGCTCTTTAGCGAGCGCCGGTTGATCGCGTTTTCTGCCACCCCATTTCAGGTCATGGGGGGCGAAAAAGGCGATGGAAAGGGGCACTGTTGCATGATTATGCGATCACGTCGGAGAATATGAGATGAAAAGATGAATATTCAGGTTTTTTGGTAGCGATTGTCCTAGCCCGGAGATGATCTATTCCGGGCCCTTTACAGGCTCCGTTTGCCACTTTTTGGATCCGTTTTTCCGGTTCCAGTGGAAACGGTGCCAACGCCCACAAAAAATATCAGTTTAATCGATTATTTTTCGAAAATACGCGTTTAAAACAGAATTATACCGTGCAATTTAGCGGGCTTTGGTTGGTCGTGTTTTTTGTCATTTCATTGCAGGTAATTTGGGGGGAGAGAGGCGATGGAAATGGGCACTGTTGGCTGATGATGCGATCACGTCGGAGGATTTGGGGGGAGGAACTATTTGTATTTAATATGTGGCTACATTGTATTGAATTTTTTGGGCATATATGGTCTCACTTTGTAATTACTAAATGATTTAAAAAGATGCCAATGTATTTATGTTGTAGATACATATTGAAAATTAATGAATCATTTAATGAAAGCCGAAGTTTCTGGCTATGAAATAATAGAGAAGATGGTCAGACCGTCTGGAAACTCTGGTAGGGTTTATGTTCCAGCTAATTGGATTGGAAAAAAAGTCAAAATAGTATTGCTTGACCCAGTGGAGGGTAAAAATGACCGGCTCCAGTAGAAACTATAGGGGGTGTGGGTTATGCCAGAAAGTTTAACCGAATCCGTTCAATATACACCGGAATCAAAAATGGGAATACCGAACGATATCGAAAACGATAGGGATTTTTTAAAACCCGAATACAAAAAATTGGTTGTAAAAATGGAAACACCATTGAACCCGGCAGAAAAAATAATATTAAATAAAATCCAGAAAAAATTTTCGAAAAATGGCTTTCAGATGGATATAAAAGAATTTGAAATTATTTTATACCTTCATTCGATTGATCTTGAAGCCTTTAAAACATATATTCACGGTTTGCTAAGCATTACAACATCCGAATCTATCGATAAAACTGTGTTCCTACATATTATCGAGAAAATTTCAAGGATAAGAAGTTACGGGATCAAGGGCGGAAAGAGATTTTATGTAACATATAACGATGAAAGAAAAGTTGAAAATCGGCAATCCAAAGTAAATAATAGAGGACTATATTATTACGCTCAAAATAACAACTTCTCGAAAGTAAATACATCTCTCCCAGAAAAATATGAAAATCAAATAATATGTAATGACAGCGGATTTGTTTTGAAGCAGTTGCCCGATAATTGCGTTGATATGATTATCACATCTCCACCTTACAATTTCGGATTGGAGTATGGTAGTACTTCAAAAGACGGAGTAGACTGGGAAAAATACTTCCAACAATTATTTGAGATTTTTGACGAATGTATCCGCGTTCTAAAATATGGCGGAAGAATAATCGTTAATATTCAGCCATTATTTTCAGATTATATCCCAAGCCATCACATCATTTCAAATCATTTCATGGAACAGAAAATGATCTGGAAGGGCGAAATCCTCTGGGAAAAAAATAACTACAACTGTAAATATTGTGCGTGGGGAAGCTGGAAAAGTCCGAGTAGCCCTTATCTAAAATATACCTGGGAGTTTTTGGAGATCTTTGCAAAAGGAGATTTGAAGAAAGAGGGATTAGCTGAAAATATCGATATCAATGAAGACGAATTTAAAAAATGGGTTGTCGCAAAGTGGTCAATTGCCCCGGAAAGAAAAATGGTTCAATATGATCATCCTGCAATGTTCCCAGAAGACCTGGTAGAAAGGGCCCTGAAACTGTTTAGTTTCGAAGGTGATGTTATTTTAGATCCATTCAACGGGGTTGGTACAACTTGTGTTGTTGCAAAAAGGTTCAATAGAAAATATATCGGGATTGATGTATCCCAAAAATATTGTAGCGTTGCTAAAAAAAGATTGAAGGAAATTTTACCCGGAACCAGTTAATCGGGTAAAATTCCACCAATTTTTATCCTTGTAACATCACGGGATATTTTTTCTAATGCGGTTTTTATCTCACTAAAAAATTCAAAAACCGCATCGTTTTCAATAGGATTTGTTGGGATTCCACGAATAATGAAAATTTGATCTAAAGGTGTTCTTCCTTTTGTTGGAATTTCGTTGACATCAATTTCATTTCTCTCAGAGACACAATAGACTTTAACATTTGGAGAACCCTGTTTCATTTTTTGGGCTGTAAATTGTGCTTCGCTTAACATCGTTTTGTCGATATAAGTTTTACATTCAATTGCAATAACAGGGATAATGATGTGGTGTTGATCTACACCAATATTAACATCGAATTTTTTGCCAATGCAAAAATCAATATCCTTTGTTTTGATTTTGGCATTTCCTTCCCGATCTAATACAATTCCTGCAAAAACACCTTTATTAAAAAAATCAAGATTTAATCTTCTAATTTCCGGAATATCTTTAAGGAGATGCCCACAAAATTCTTCCAAAACGGTCGGTCGAAATTTTGCTTGAGAGGTTATTCGATGCATTGATACGAAGGCATCAACATGAGGGTAATAATTATTTAAAATGGATACTTTCCTATCAATATCCCTCTTGGTTATCCCAGTTATTGCTACCTGTGATTCTTTGTAAGGGGTGTAGTAATCACGTTTAAATTCGACACATTGTTGAAATATTCGTCTGTAGGTATTTCCTTTAAGATCGCGACATTTTCCATCAATGTTACTTTCGTGATAAAAATAATTACCTACCATATATTTTAGAATCTTTTTTTATCCATATCTTCTTTGCGAAATTTCAAAATCAATCGAAATTTCTTTTTGTAAATCGATCCAAAGCCGATCTTCTTTTTTTGCATTTGCTATAGCCTCAAATATTACATTTGTGACTTGCATGGCTCTATCATAAAAACAGCTATGCCAAGAAATATTATCAGAATCATAATCTGGATTCGGATTAACTCCTACCTCCAAACAAATTTGTAATATTCTAGCATTGCTCGGTCGAACAATAAATTCTATCCAATCATCTTTTCCGGTAGCATCCATCTGCTGAAAAGATATTGAGAAAACATTGTCAAGATTAATCCAATCATCATCTTGGCAATTTTTTATCCAAACCATAATAGAAAACTAAAATCTACGATTCTATAACATTCTATCTGTTTATCATTAATTATGCAAATTTTATTTCATTTTATAAGATAATCGCTGCGCGCCCCTTATTTGTAATAATCCTAGAAAGATAATTTACAAAAAGAAGCCCAAATTGAGAGTTTTGAAAAAAGGGGTGCGAAATCCCTATAAATGAGTGCCAGCTGACCTGAGACTAAGCGAGTCCAGAGATTTCGCTTGATGGTAAAAATGAAAAAGCAAAAGTCAGATGGAAATGAAATTTGTGAAAAATGTAAAATAAAAATGAAAGTTATTGAATGTTCTCGACGTTTATTAGATCCGGATGAATTGGGTGGAAACCTTTCGGATGGAGAAAAATCAGAATACATAGCTGCCGAATGTGGTGGGGATGATACAGGGGAATTCTCAATAAATCAAATTACATACGAATGCCCAAAATGTCACCAAATAAAATGTGTTGAACACTTGTAAAAAAAACAAATAATCATTTTTATTCTCGACAGAATTTTTCCGTTAAAACCTGTTTACTTGAATTATTATTAATTGATTTTTTTTAAATAGCGATAAATTGTGTTAAAAAAATTTTATCGATATTCCGGCGGCAGCTTCGGTAACCCGCCCTTGAAACAATTTCTTGAACCATTTGCAAAAAATATGTCGAAACAATGCTCGTGATTGAAAAAATTATCCGGAACAATAGATTCTCTCAGCGGCAATTAGGTGAGAGTCACCCCCTCTCTCCCCTTGAGAGGGGCATCCCAAGGGGGGCACCCCCTTTGATCCCCGTTTCGCGGATAAGACTCGTCAACCTAGCAATGGGCTACGTGGGGGAATATAGAATTTTGCAAGAGACTCGATTAACTGATTGAGGAACTTTAACATGTAACCTAATAGACAAGAAATTCAATTAGAAATATATTTTGTATTTGAAAGTGATTATTATCATCAGATGAATCTTGATGCACCTCTGTATGATCTTCAACGAATCAAGATTTTTTTAAGTTATTCCACAAAAGACAAACATACAGCGGGGACAATAAAATATCAATTAGTAAAACTCGGATATGATGTTTTTTTAGCTCACCATGATCTCGAACCTAGTCAGGTTTGGGTTGAAGAGATTTTACGAAATCTTGATAATTGTGATATTTTTCTTCCTTTTTTAACTGAAAATTGTTTTAATTCTTTTTGGGTAAATCAAGAAATCGGCATTGGATTCATAAAAAATAAATTGATAATGCCATTTACAATTAATCGTATTCCTTGGGGATTCATCTCTCACATACAAGCATATTGTCTTGATGCTTCAAGTGCCACAAATTTGTATAATGACATTCAAAATGCATGTTCTAAAATTGAAAAAATAATGACTAGTAAAGACCCAGAAAAAATGAGAGATACATTAATTTTTGCTTTAGACAAAAGTGGTTCATATGAAACTTCGAATAAAATCGCAATTTCTCTCATGAAATGTGGGTTAATCTCTGCTGATCAGGTTAATGAAATTATTAGAATTTTTTTAAAGAATGATCAAGTAAATCAAGCATATGAAGGACGAAATTTAATTTTAGACTTATTCACCAATTATTACGATGCAATTGATTCTGAATTTGAAGAGATTTTAAGAGACAATTGGGATTTTTAAAAATTCAATAGAAAATTTCTTTTTATTCACAGACGATTGTGTATTTCCCGATGTTTTTACTCTCAGGTATATTTGAGAGATTCAGATAGAAGAATTGAAAACGGTATAAAAATGAATGTGGAGTTGTCGTTGTATAAGGTCTCATTATGGAATCAACTGAATTGTTACTTGAAGAATGGAAAATCACTAAAGATAGAATTAGTCATTTTGATGAAATTGTAATCAGATTAAGACTTGAAGGCATAAGTTTGGCCCTTTTAATTATTGGAATCGGTTTTATGATTGTTCAATATGCTCCTGAAGTACATATCAAAGAAATTAATTTTAGTGCAGCCGGATTAGTTTTTGTTTTTGCATCAGCATATTTAATTCCGATTTTTTTCTTCGATCTGCTTCATTATCATTTATTAGTCCTATCTGTTGAGCACAGTATCAGTATTGAGAAAAAGATATTCCCTGATAGGAAATCAATTACTCAAAAACTTACTTCAAATTTTTTAACAACGATTCATTCGGTTCTTTTCATTGCATTGTATCTGATAATTATTTCAATGGGTTTCATTCTTGGGTATTTATTCAGTTAATGTATTTAAAAAATGGAAATCGTGGAAATTTGATAATTCACAGTTGACTGTGTATCCACTGATGAGATTTTCATCAAATATTTTTTTCCATTATCCACAATCAATTGTGTAAAAAAAATAGTTACTGATATTCCGGCGGCTGCACCTGCTTGGGCAACCCGCCTTTGAAGTGCTGCTGGATTCTCGTGTAATATTCCCGGAGACGCTCGTTCATCATCGGGTGCACCTTCTTCTGCGCTTCCTCAAAGTGACGCGTCGCAACGGCTGCTGCGTTCTCCCGCAGCGCCAGCATCCCCGCCTCGCGGCAGATCGATTCAAGGTCCGAGCCTACGAAACCTTCCGTGATGGCGGCCAGGTTGACTGCAAGGATTTCGCGGGCGGGATCGGTGACGGTGAGATTCTTTTCTCCCAGCAGCTCGATGAGCCGCCGGCGCCGGGTCCCGGCAGGAATGCCGGCAGCATCATCGGTGGCTGGCGTGATCGCGGCTTTCATCTCGTCGGCCGTAATCGTCTTGTCCTTCCCGAGCTTCTCCACCAGTTCGGCAAGCATCTCTTCTGAATATTTCCCGCAGAGGCTGACAACCTCTTCGAGCGCCGAGCCTTCGAGCGGCATGAAGCGGCTGTGGATATTGATGATCTTCTTCCGGTCCTCGGTCGTGGGCTCGCCGATATACACGAGCCGGTCGAAGCGTCCTGCACGGAGCAGGGCCGGGTCCACGATGTCCGGGCGGTTCGTTGCGCCCATGACCACGACATCCTTGAGTTCCTCGAGGCCGTCCATCTCGGTTAAGATCTGGTTGAGCACATTGTCGCTGACATGCGAATCGCTGTTCGATCCCCGGGCCGGGGCAAGGGCATCGATCTCATCGAAGAAGATGATCGACGGCGCAACCTGCCGGGCCTTCTTGAAGACCTCGCGGACCGCCCGTTCGCTCTCGCCCACCCACTTGGATAAGAGCTGGGGTCCCCGGACGGGGATGAAATTCGCGCCGCTCTCGGACGCGACTGCCTTTGCAATCAGGGTCTTTCCTGTTCCCGGCGGACCGTAGAGCAGGATACCCCGCGGGGGCTGGATGCCAAGATCTTCGAATTTCTGCCGGTCGGTGAGCGGGAGCTCGACGGCTTCGCGCACTTCTGTTTTTGCGGTCTCCAGCCCGCCCACGTTCTGCCATTTTACATGCGAGACTTCGAGCATCACTTCGCGCATCGCGCTCGGCCCCACATCGCGCTGGGCGCTGCGGAAGTCACTGGCATAGACCTTGAGCGTATCGAGAATCTCCTGCGGGATCTCCTCGGCATCGAGATGTTCGGAGAGGTCGGGCAGGTACCTGCGCAGGGCGCGGATGGCCGCCTCGCGGGCAAGGGCTGCAAGGTCTGCGCCGACAAACCCGTGGGTCTGCTGGGCAAGAACCTCAAGGCTCACGTCTTCCGAGAGTGGCATGCCCCGGCAGTGGATCTTCAGGATATCGATCCGGTCCGGTTCGCCCGGCACCCCGATCTCGATCTCCCGGTCAAAGCGGCCGGGCCGGCGGAGTGCGGCATCGATCGCATCTACGCGGTTCGTTGCGCCGATCACGACCACCTGCCCGCGTTCCTCGAGCCCGTCCATCATGGTTAAGAGCTGGGCAACAACCCGGCGCTCAACTTCCCCGGTCACTTCCTCGCGCCGGGGGGCAATGGAGTCGAGTTCGTCGATGAAGATGATCGAGGGAGCGTTCTCCCGCGCCTCTTCAAAGACCTCGCGGAGCCGCTGCTCGCTCTCACCGTAATATTTCGAGATGACCTCGGGGCCGGCGATTGAGATGAAATGCGCCCCGCTCTCGCTGGCAACCGCCTTTGCGATCAGGGTCTTTCCTGTGCCCGGCGGACCGTACAGGAGCACGCCCTTGGGGGGTTCGATGCCCAGTTTCTGGAAAAGTTCCGGGTGCCGGAGCGGGAGCTCGATCGTTTCGCGGAGCCGCTGGAGCTCGTCTTTCAGGCCGCCGATGTCCTCGTATGAGAACCGCTTGATGCCTTCAAAGCCGGCTGCGGGTTTGTCCGAGAACTCGATCGTGGTATTCTTGGTGATGATGACGGCTTCTTCCGGCTCGATCTCCACGACCTTGAATGCCACGATCTGGGGCTGGATAAAGGGAAGCCCCAGCATGATCGGCACGGAATCGTTGATGGTCACGGGGAAATCGATCAGGCCGTTGACCACGTGCGGGTTATTTGCTATCGGTATTTTCTTCGGGAGATCTTCCGGGGGAGCAAGCACGACCCGCCTGGCTTCTACTTCCTCGGAGATTTTTATGACCTTGACCGTATCGCCAATCGCGACACCGGCATTCTGCCGGGTAAAATTATCGATCCGGATCTTGCGCTGGTTCCAGTCCTCGACAAGAGCCCTCCAGACCTTGGCCACGGTGCGGCGCTTTCCTTCGATTGCCACCAGATCGCCGGGCGAGATCTTCAGCAGGAGCATCGTCTCAGGATCGAGCCGGGCCTTTCCGCCACCCTGGTCGCCGGGGTACGCGGAATCCACTCTCAATTGAACTTCAGGCATTACCTTAAAGGTCATATACGCAGGGATTTATAAGTACTGTAAATGCGTATCCTCGTTTTCGATCCATTCCACGGCGCGGCAGGCGACATGATCACAGGAGCCCTGCTCGACTGCGGGGCGGACCGCCCGCTCGTCCTTAAGGCCATGCAGGCCGTGGTTGCCGAGCCGGGGATATCAACGGTGAACCGGGCCGGCATCCGGGCCCTGAAAGTCGATACCCACGCCACGCCGGTCCACCGGACGCTGGCCGAGGTGATGCAGCGGATCGATACCGCAGCCGGGGACGTGCCGGGCCCGGCCCTTGCGATGGCCCGCCGGGTCTTTGCACGGATTAACGCAGCCGAAGAAGAAGTCCACGGGGCCCATGCCCACTTCCACGAGGTCGGTGCTGATGATGCGATTGCCGATATCATCGGGGCCTGCACGGCCCTGCACTCGCTTGCAGTTGACGGCGTCATGGTTATGCCCATCACGACCGGCCACGGGACTGCCACCGGGTCGCACGGAACATTCCCCATCCCGGCACCGGCAACCGCCCTGATCCTGAAAGCTGTCGGCCTCATCTCCGCTCCCGGGAGCCACATGGGAGAACTCTGCACGCCCACCGGCGCTGCACTTCTCGCGGAATTTGCCACGCTCGCGGTTCCCCGGCCCGCTGCCTACACGATTCTCTCGGTAGGGTACGGTGCGGGAACCCGGGATCCCCAGCACGCCCCCAATGTCCTGCGGGCCATGCTCGTGGAACCAGCTCCCGAAACCGGGGAGATGGCCGAGGACTGCGTAGACATCCTCGAAACCAATGTTGATGACGTGACCGGCGAAGTGATCGCCCACGCAATCACCCGCTTCATGGAAGCCGGTGCCCGCGACGCAAGCGCCCAGCCGGTGATCATGAAGAAGGGAAGGCCCGGGTATCTCATCCGGGTCATCAGCCTCCGGGAGACGAGTCCCGCCCTTGCCGAACTAATGGCACGCGAGCTCGGCACACTGGGCATCCGGTGTTCCCCGGCGATCCACCGCTTCATCGCTGAGCGCACCATTGACGAAATCAATGTCACCATCGCAGGACAGCAGCGGACAATGCCGGTCAAGTGCGGGTGGATGCACGGCGAATGCTACACGCTCAAGGCAGAGTTCGACCCGGCCCGCGACTGGGCCGGCGAGCTGGGAATCCCGATCAAAGATGTGCTCCGGGCGATCGAAGAAGCGGGATGGAAGAACCTCCGCACTAAAAACAATGGCGCCGGTGACCCATGAAGACCGATAAGCAGACCAGCGGGAATGCGGCATTCGACAAGCTGCTGGGCGGCGGGCTCGAAGTGCGGACCGTCACGCAGCTCTATGGCGAACCGGCGAGCGGGAAGAGTACGCTCTGCACGATTGCCGCTGTCGCTACCCTCCGGGCGGGCCAGGCGGTCGTGTACATCGACTCCGAAGGCTTCTCCATCGAGCGGTTCCGGCAGATTGCCGGGGAAGATACCGAGAAGATCGCCGACCGGCTCTTCCTCTTCGAACCCCTTGACTTCGAACACCAGGGACAGGTAATTTCAGAAGCGGAAAAAATTCTCAAGACGCAGAAAGTGGGACTGCTGGTCATGGACTCGGCAACCGCACTCTACCGCACCGATCTGGAAAAAGGCCGGGATGCAATCCAGCTCCTCACCAAGCAGATGATCCACCTGCTGGGATATGCCAAGCGCTACGGCATGCCGGTCATCATCACCAACCAGGTATACATGGACACCGGCAAGAACACCTGGTACGGCCTCGGGGGATTTGCACTCGAACACCTCTCGAAAATTATTGTCCGCATCGAAAAGACGGACATACAGGGGCGCCGCCGGGCCCGGCTCGTCAAGCACCGGTCCCAGCCCGAGGGGGCATCGTTCGAGTTCGAGATCGTGGAAGAGGGCATCGCGGTAAAATAAAGCCGACGGGGCACCGCACATTCTTTTTTTTAATATTTTTATAAAAGTACGGGAACTATAAAATTGTAACAATTATATCAGAATACTGCGAATAATGGAAGACCCATGGCACTGAGCAGGGAAAATATCACAAAGATAACCGATCTTCTGAAGCAAAATCCCCAGGGACTCAGTATAACCAATATCGTCAAAGAAACCGGTATCAACCGGAACACGGCCGGGCGGTACTTAGAACGCCTTCTCATCTCCGGCCAGGTAGAGATGCGCCATTTCGGCATGGCAAAGATTTACACCGCCGCGCAGCGGGTCCCGGTCTCTGCAATGCTCTCGATCTCTTCCGATCTCGTCATGCAGCTGGACAGCGGACTCCGGATTATTTTTGCCAACAAGCCTTTCTTAAATCTGCTGGGCGTCACATCAGAAGAACTGCTGGGGAAAAATATCGAATATACCGCAGCGGCAACCGTGTTTGATGATGCACTGGAAAATTTCATCAAACATCTCAATAATGGGATCAAAGGAGAAGAGTGGGGCAGTACGCTCACGCTGAACAATGGCGAGCGGGTTTTTTCCTCTCATATATCTCCCATCACGTTTAATGACGGGCGCAAGGGGGTCTCGGTTCTCCTGGAAGATGTTACCGAGATGCGGCAAAAAGAGCGCGAACTGCGCGAGAGCGAAGAGCGGTTCCGCACACTGGTTGAGATTTCTCCGGATGCCGTGATCCTTCACCGTGACGGAAAAATTATCTATGCGAATCCTGCAGCCCTAAAACTCCTTGGCGCTTCAAAAGCCGGTGAAATAACCGGTAAGAGAGTTCTTGATTTTGTTGATCCCCGCTTCCGCGGGATCCTGATGGAGAATATCCGGAAAGATCTTGACGGAGGACACTCCCCAAACATGGAATTGCCGGTACTCCGGCTCGATGGTACACCCGTGATTGTTGAGGGAAGGGGGGCAAAGACATCCATTGAGGGAAAACCTGCAGTAATAGTAACGCTGCGGGACATTACTGACCGCAAGCAGGCCGAGGAAAAACTGTTCAACTCCCGCCAGATGCTCCAGCTGGTGCTGGACACGATACCGGTAAGGGTATTCTGGAAAGATCGGGATCTGGTATTTCTCGGTGCCAACCAGGCCCTTGCCCGTGACGCCGGCTATACCAACCCGGAAGATCTTTTGGGAAAAACCGATTACGATACCGCTTTTGCAGCAACCGCGGACCAGTACCAGGCTGACGATCTCCAGGTGATGGAGACAGGAACGCCGAAACTGAATTTTGAAGAGCGCCAGGAGAGACGGGGAGGGAGCCAGGCATGGCTCCGGACAAGTAAGGTTCCCCTGCGCAACAAGTCCGGGGATGTGATCGGGATTCTTGGCACCTATGAAGATATCACCGAAAGCAAAATGCTGGAGAATGAGTTGAACGCAACCGCAGAGCGGTACAAACAACTTGCCGAATGTTCGCTCGATGCTCTCGTCATCACCGATCCCCGGGGAATAATTATCACCACCAACAAGGCAGCGCTGACGTTAGTCGAGCTTGAGGATCAAACCGAAATGCAGGGAACTTCAGTCTTCCGGTTTGTGGCCCCCGAATCACGGGAGCATGCAAAGCGGGATTTCGCAGCGGTGAACCCGTCACGAAAGGCGATTATGCGAACGTATGCCGGTATCACTGCCCGCGGCAACCATATCACCGTTGAAGTAATGGCTAATCCAATCACGTACAAAGGCAGTCCTGCCGCCATCATATCCATCCGTGAGATCAGCAAACGTACCGCTGCCGGGAAAAACCTCAAAAAAGATGAGTGAATGTTCCGGCTGATGACACGAACTCCCGGAATAAAATATATTCATTATTCCCGGGAAAAACCCGGAAGTTTGTGTTTGTTTTTTTTTAAATTAAAAAAAATCAGAACCGGATGACGCCGGAAAAAACGGTCTCGGCCGGGCCTTCCATCTTTGCGCCGTCTTTTAAGTAAATGACCAGCGGTCCGCCCTCGGTCTCCACCTTCACCGTTTCCCCTCTAAGCCCGAGGTGGTGGACGACTGCTGCCGATGCCGTTGCCCCGGTGCCGCAGGAGAGCGTCTCTCCCTCAACCCCGCGTTCGAACGTGCGGATCCGGATGCTGTCATCACCGGTCTTCTGGACGAAGTTCACGTTTGCGCCTTTGGTAAACGATTCATGGTGGCGGATGGGCGGTGCGAGCGCTTCGACATTCACGTTCTCCACATCATCAACAACCACGACCGCGTGCGGGACGCCGGTGTTGGCGGCATAGACATCGAAAACACCGATATGTTCTTTGTATTCGCCCTTGCCCGGTGCGGGAATATCCGGCCTGCCGAACTTCGGGGTAGGCATGCTGATGGTGGCAACGAAGGTATCGTTGCGGTACGCCATCTCAACGCCCACGGGACCGGCAAGGGTATCGACCGTGCAGGAACCTTTGGCATAACCGGCATCGAAGGCATATTTTGCCAGGCACCGGATGCCATTGCCGCACATCTCGGCTTCGCTCTCATCGGGCTGGAGGATGCGCATCCGCAGGTTCCCGTTTTCGGATTTCATCAAATACAGGATCCCGTCAGCGCCGATCCCGAACCGGCGGTCGCAATAAGTTTTTGCAAAACCGGCTTTCATATCGTCGGGAATGATCGTCTTTTCGTATTCATCGATCAGCACAAAATCATTGCCATTGCCCTGCAGTTTGGTGAATGGTATTTCCATAATTCCTCATTTTCTCCGGGGGATGCGATGCTCAGCGGATCTATTCGCTTTGTACGGTATTCATCTCAAAGGTTTTATTGAATTCGCCGATGTCCCAGCCAAGATACTCCTTGATGATCACGTACGCCATCTGGGGGGGAATCGCACCCTGCTCGGTTACGATCAGATCGATATACTCCGCAGGAGTGACATCGAACGCCGGGTTGCGGACGGTCACGTAGGGCAGGGTCCGCGCAATCTCATCCGGCAGTACCTCTGCTGCTGCCCGTTCCTCTATCTGGATCATTTCGCCGATGATCGTGCGGGGCGCAAACTTGTACGTCTCGGCAGCCACGAGCACATTCACCCGCGCCTCATGCGCCGAATGCGCTACCTGTGAGGTGCCGATCTTGTTGACCACCGCTCCGTTCACGGTCACCGCATCGGCCCCGACAATGACAAGGTCGATGTCGTTGATGAACGACCGCACGGCAGAATCCACAATGTAATTCGTCTTAATGCCCACATCGTTGAGGGTCCGGAGGGTGATGAGCCCCTGGTTTCTCGGGCGCACTTCGGTAGCAAAGACCTCGATATCCTTTCCGCTCCGGTGCGCCTCGATGATGCACGCGAGTGCTACTTCCGAGTTGCAGTGCGTGAGGATCGTGTCGCCATCGCGGATATGCCGGGCGCCGAACTCTGCGATCTTCTCCACCGCGTGCTGGGAGGACTGGATAAACGCATCCGCCCGCTGGACAACACTGGCCCGTGCCTCATCCACGGTCTTTGCCCGGTCGAGACCGGCCATCACCATATGGACTGCATTCGGGAGCGAGACTGCCGTGGGCCGGGTTGCAACCAGCAGCTCCGCGGCCCGCTCCATCTCAACCGTGAATGCTGCGGTGATCAATGCTTTCGAGCCCAGGGCCTCATTTTTCAGGGCATCGGCTGCTGCCCGCGCAATCCGGCCCGCACCCCGGATCTCCATGCTCTTTATCTTCTCTGCAGTTTCAACAGGTAACATTCAGCTTCATTGATTGAATAGAAACGTGAAGTAAATATAAGTTTATTACCGGGTGCCCCATGTCGGTTGCCGTAGTCTTTGACAGTGCAGGAACGCTCCTCAACACCTACCGGGTGGCAAAGGATATCTGCAACAAAAAACTTCTGCCGGGTATCGAGACCACCACGCTCACGTTCAGTTCGCCAGACCGCGTCCTCGTCGTGCTGCCCGTGCACTCCCAGGAGATGATCAGCACACCGCCCGATACGCTCCTTTCCGAATATCTCGTCAAACACGACATGGGCTTTGGGGTCAGCTGCACCCGCAAGATCACCACCGCAGAAGAGATCGGCGACATCCTCTACGCGGACACGCGGGCGACGGTGGGCGACTTACAGGAATGTATCCGCAATGTCTGGACCGTCTGCAAAGCAGAAGAAGTGGTCACGATGAACAGCGGGGCGATCATCAACATGGCGCTCGGGGCGATCGAATTTACCATCACGGCCGGCGGCTGGCCGTTTGACGGGGCAAAAGAGACGATCACCTCCCTGCACCGCATGGGCGTCCCGACCTTCATTGCCTCGGGCGACCGGGTCACCAAGCTGGAGAAGATGGCAGACCATCTCGGCATCCCCCGGGACCGGGTGTACGGGGTTGCCACGCCAACAGTCAAAGCGCAGATCGTCAGCGACCTGCGGCAGGAATATGACAAGGTACTGATGGTGGGCGACGGGATCAATGATATCTGCGCTCTGCGGAATGCCGACATCGCGATCCTCACCATCCAGCAGGCAGGCGATCGCCCCGAGGAACTCTATGCAGCAGCCGATTACGTGGTAAAGGATGTCGGCGCAGTGCTGCCGATTGTCCAGGATCTCCTCACATCGCAAAAGTGTTCAGAATAAGTGTTCCGGATTATTTGCGATCGTGACGGAGTGGTGAAGCATATAAAAGATAATATGACACCAGTAGCACATTAGATACAAGGGAATTATGAAGGCTCCATTGATCACGGTCGACAACCTCTGCATGGATTTCGATGGGCAGAGAATACTCAAGAATATTTCTTTTGAGATCGCAGAAGGCGAGATCCTCGGGATTATCGGCAGGAGCGGGGCCGGTAAGACCGTGCTGATGCACCTGATGCGCGGCGTGGAACAGCCCCCCACGAGCGGCACCATTGTCTTTCACGTAGCGGCCTGCGGCAGCTGCGACTTTATGGATGTGGGGAGTTCTGCGGGCAAACCCTGTCCCCACTGCGGTGCCAAGCTCACGGCGCTCAATATCGATCTCTGGAACGAGAAAAACGAGGAACTGCGGCGCCGGCTCATGCGCCGTACCGCGATCATGTTCCAGCGCACCTTCGC